>DATBML010000444.1:0-3598 GCA_036554885.1 Desulfuromonadales bacterium | reverse complement strand
TCAAGGGGGAGGGAATTGAGGTAGACTGGCGCCGCTTTGGAACACCCAGGGGGGAATGGATTGACAAACAGGGGGAGGATATCCTTTAACGTCCTAATGTTCAAGAGAGGTCTTGCCATGGGATGAACTTTTGTCGCAATTCGTAGTCACCAAGGATGAGTTGCCGCGGTCCTGTCACCCTCTCCTGCCATCCAGCAGAATAGAACCGAATACTTTTAGCTTTTCAGGGATGGCTCTCCTTCTCAGCTGCAGCTCAAAAGGCCCACCAGATATCCTGGTCGGGCCTTTTGAGTGTCTTATGACTGCAATTGGCAGGGCGTTATCTTGCCCTATTGATCGAAGTCCACCTGTTCGAACTCCTTCTCATGCAGTTTGTTTTCGGTCAGCCGAAGGGCAACCTGGTTCGGCCCGTCGCACACCTGCACTGCGTACCGCACCCCGGTCGGAAGGCTCGGCGCCCTCGGGTCGTCCTGGTTGAGGCCGGTGCGCCAGATGTAGTAGAAACCGTTCTCGTCCACCGCGTCCTGGGCGATGAGGTGGGTGTTTTGGGTGCAGGAGGCCAGGTCTGCTTTGGCAAACAGCCGGACGACGGGCTCGTTGAGAGGCGCGCCAGCTGCGGCGAAGACGAAACCGCCGATCGCCGTCGCCTTGTTGCCGGCCCCGACGAGACCGGTAGTGTCAGCAGTGTTCTGGGTGTTGCTGTTGAAGGTGACGAAGCTCGCCGCCCGGAACGGGAAGCCGGCGTGGAACAGCTGTCGGGCATCCGGGTCCCAGCCGTTCGTGCCAATGGGTCGAAACTGGAAGGCGAGGCGGATCCGCGCCGCGTGCTTTACCGGGATCGTGAAACCACTGACCTTGATGCACTTCGGCGCACCGTTCAGCGGAAGGGTCGAGCTGTAGTTAGGGTTGTCGGCGCAGCTGTCGCCGTTGGCCTGGTATTGGGCCAGGGTCATGTACTGAACGGTGACCGGCGCGTCGACGTCGTCATCGTTGTCGCGATCGTGGCCGGGCCATAGGCGCACTATCTTGCGCCCCTTGAGCTCGAAGGCCGGATCGGCCATCGCGCCCATGTTCTGGCTGCACTCTACCCCGCCGCAGGAGGCCGGCATGCCGGGGACAGTGATGATGGCGGTCGCCGTGTTGCCGTTGTCAGGGCCGATCTGCGAACCCGTTTCGTTGGTTAGCTTAATCTGGTAGTGGAAGGTATTGGGGTTGGTGCCGGTCATCCACAATGACGCCCCCGAAAACTTGCCGAAGACCACGTCGAAACCATCAAACCGCCTGAAATCGGAGTCGAGGGTGTACTGGTCAAGCATGACCTGCCCGATGGTCCAGATAAAGGTTTCCGGCGTCTCATCCCTGTTGCCGACCGAATCGATGCCGAGTACCTCGAAAGTGTGAGGACCGGGCGCCAAATCACTGTAGGTAATAGGGCTCGTGCAGGAGGTGAAGGAAGCGCCGTCCAGGCTGCACTCGAAGGTGCTGTTCCCGCCTGGATCGCCGCCATGGAATGTGAAGGTGGCAGTGGTGCTGGTAGTCGAATCGGAGGGGCTGTTGTCGATGGAGGTCTGCGGGGCCGTGGTGTCGACAATCCAGCTGTAGCTCGCGGCCACGGGATCCTCGTTGCCGACCTGGTCCCTTGCGGCGACCGTGAAAGTGTGATTGCCGTCTGCAAGTCCGTCATAGGTCTTGCTGCCGCTGCTGCAGTCCACGGGCGCACCGCCGTCGATCGAGCAGGAGAGGTTGCTGTCTGCCTCGGTCGAGCGGAAAGTGAAGGCCGCGCTCGGGCTGCTGGCGAACATCGGGGGCTGCGACTCGATCACCGTGCCCGGCGGCGTCGCGTCGATGGTCCAGGTGTAACTTGCCGAGGTGCTATCCAAGTTGTCGGCTTGGTCCCGGGCGCCGACCTGGAACGTATGCTGCCCGTCAGGAAGTCCGTTGTAGCTCGTGGTTGGGTTCCCCAGGCTGCCGCAGGGCAAAAAGTCGCCGAAGTCGAGACTGCATTCGAAGGCGAGGTCGTCGCTTACGGTGACGTTGTCGCTGCCCAGGAAGCCGAAGACGGGGTTGCGGTCGTTGCTGAGGGTTGCCGGGTAAAAGGTCAACACCGTCTCCGGCGCGGTGCCGTCGGTAACGTCGATGGACACCGTCCCCAGGGGACTCGTCTCCACCTCCGGGCAGGTCTCGCCTGCCGTGGCGCAATCGTCGAGGTCGCCGCGGTCGGTCACGGTGAAGGTGAAGCTGTCCGGCCCCCTGTAGGCGGGATTCGGGGTGTAGACCAGAATGGGGGGGGTGCCGCTCAGAGTTCCATAAGCCGGAGGCGTTACCACCGCGAAGGTCAGGTTGTCGGCCGCCGTTTCCACGTCGCTCCCAGCGAGCGCAATCGGCAGAGAGGTCGCATTGTCCGCCAAAACGATCTGTGCGATCGCCGTGGGAGCATCGTTAACCGGCGCCACCAGCAGCGTGATCGTGGCCGGGAGGGAATCGGCCATGCCGTCGCTCGCCTGGAAGGAGAAGCTGTCCTGGCCGAAATAATCGGTGGCCGGAGTGTAGGTCAGGTTGGGCGCGGTGCCGCTCAGCGTTCCGTGTTCGGGTCCGGCCGTCACGATAAAGGTTACCGAGTTTCCTTCGACATCGCTGGCGGTCAGGTTGATTTCCGTCTGGATATCCTCGGTTGCCGCGATCTCACGGGAATCAGTGACGGGCGCGTCGTTTACCGCCACCACGGTGATCGCCACAACCGCCGGCGCCGATGTAATGCTTCCGTCGCTCACCTGGAAGCTGAAGCTGTCGCTCCCGTTGTAATTCGCTCCGGGCCGGTAGGAAAGCACCGGCGGCGTTCCCGAGAGGCTGCCGTGCTGGGGAGGGGTCAGAAGGGTGTAGGTCAGGGTGTCGCCGTCGGGATCAGAGGCGGCAAGTGTGACCGGGAGGACCACGTCCTCGCCCGTCGCGACGGATTGCCCCATGGCACTCGGTGCCTGGTTCGGATCGAAAACCGTTACCTGGAAGGCGCCCACGGTGGTATTGCCGCTGGCGTCTCTGGCGGTGCAGCTGACAGCTGTAGCGCCGAGCGGGAAGATGCTGCCCGAGGCCGGTGCGCAGGTCACGGTCGGTGCCGGATCGACAGCATCCGCGGCTGCAGCATTGAAAATGAGCGGGGCGCCTTCCGCCGAAGCGGCCTCGACGGTCACGTCGTCAGGAACCGTCAAAGTTGGAGCGGTGCGGTCCTGGACCGTGATGGTAAAGCTGCCTTCGGCGCTCAGGTCGCAGGCGTCCCTGGCTGTGCAGGTGACTGTTGTCGCGCCAAGCGGGAAGAGCTCACCGGAATTCGGAGAACAGGTGACAAAAGTCTCTCCCGGCAGGACCGGCGCGGAATAGGTAAGGATGAAACTGCTGGCTGCCGAGTTTGAAGTCACGGCATTATGGACGGCATCCCGGGCCGTTACCCGCCAGTACCAGACCCCTGGCGGCAGTGCCTGGGTCCAAGTCGTAGCCGCTTGCCACGACGAGTTGAAGTTGATGGTCGAGAAATCCGCAACCCTGCTGATTTCAACCAGATACTGGACCGGATCACCATCGGCAGCCGTGGTTTCGCTCCACT
>DATBML010000429.1:0-5716 GCA_036554885.1 Desulfuromonadales bacterium | reverse complement strand
CCCCAACGCCCGCTTCACCTCGCCGGCGTCCCAGTGTCCCTCGATTGATCCCGACTGGGAGAACCCGAAGGGGGTACCCATCAGCGCCTTCATCTTCGGCGGCCGCCGCAGCAATGTCATTCCCCTGGTCTACCAGTCCCTGAACTGGCCCTTCGGCGTCTACCTTGCCGCCACCATGGGCTCGGAGACCACCGCCGCCGCCGTCGGCACCATCGGCAACGTCCGCCGCGACCCGATGGCGATGCTCCCCTTCTGCGGCTACCATATGGCCGACTATTTCAGCCACTGGCTGCAGGTCGGCCGCTCCACCCCCCGGCCACCGCGCATCTTCAGCGTCAACTGGTTCCGCAAGGACGCCGACGGCAAGTTCCTCTGGCCCGGCTTCGGCGAGAACATGCGCATCCTCAAGTGGGTCGTCGACCGCGTTCACGGCAAGGCGGCCGCGGTCGAGAGCCCGCTCGGGTGGATGCCGCGCTACGAGGACCTCGACTGGGACGGCCTCGACGGCGTCAGCCGCGAGCAGTTCTACGACCTGACCTCCGTCGACCGCGACCTCTGGAAGGAGGAGATACTCTCCCACGAGGAGCTCTTCATCAAGCTCTACGATCAGTTGCCGAAGGAGTTCCTGCACATCCGCGAGTTGATCCTCTCCAGCCTCTGGCGCGCGCCGGAGCATTGGGAGCAGAGCGATCCCAAGGCGACCTTCCACTACTACGACTGAGCGCAGAGCCATCGCATCCGAAAAGAACGGGGCGGCTTCGCAAGAGGCCGCCCCGTTATTTTCGGATGCCGGATGCCCGACTCAGCTGCCGCTGCGATCATGCAGGAAGGCAACCAGCTGCCAGATCTGCTCCTCGCTGAAGTAGTGCCCCCAGGCCGGCATCACCGAGCCGCGGGATAGATAGGGCTCCGCCATCTTGCCGGTCTCGATGCGCCAGTAGAGATAGGCCGGGTCGAGGGTGCGATACTTCGGCTCGCGGAAGTCGGAGGCGGGTGGCTGGAAGAAGTCGGCCCGCGGGCTGCGCCCCTCATCGGTAGCGCCGTGACAGATCGCGCAGTGCTCGCGGAAGAGGAGCGCCCCGGCCTCCCGGTTCGCTGTATTCTCCAGGAAGCCTGCCGGCGGCTGCCGCTGCGGGTAAGTGGGGGTGCGCTCGCTGCAGGCGGCGAGGATAGCGACAATGACCGCAAACAATATTCTTCCGCGCATGGTCACCTCCGTGTCTTCCTAAACCAGCGCCCGCAACTCCACTCCCCACTCCTGCAACTCGCCGGCCACCCCGGCAATCGCCTCTTCCATCGCCGCCGCCACCGGCGGGGTCAGCTCCAGACCCATCTCGATCGACCCCGGCTGCACCCCCCAGACGACCAGTTCGGCCGGCAGGTGCCCCTGCAGGTCAGCCACCGCCAGCAGGTCCTGCAGGCCCATCTGGTGCACCGAGAGCTTGCCGGCAAAGGCCCGCGGCACATCCTCCCCCGCAAGACGGAAAACCGTCCCCGGCGCCGCCCCCATCTCCAGGGCGTCGATGACGAGCAGCCCCTCGATTTCTTCGAGGTATGGCAGCAGGTCGAGCCCGAGCGTGCCGCCGTCGAGCACGGTCACTTCGGCAGGGAACCGGAAGCGTTCCTGCAGCGTATTTACCATTTGGTGCCCGAAGGCATCGTCGGTCATCAGGGCATTGCCGAGACCCAGAACCAGGATGCGCAATCTCACTTTTCCCCTTGTCTCCCTGCCGACATTAAGAACTTGTCCGTAAATAAACCTTGGAGGCTCGCATCCCGTCTTCACGCCATCTTTGCCCGTGCCTCAATCGCAAAATCCTCGACGTAGCTCTTGCTACGCCTGCGGTTTTGCTCAATCGGCTCAGTCAAAACTGACGCAAATCCGGGCGCGACCCTTCCCAACGTTATTCACGGACAAGTTCTAAAGCGCCTTGACCCGGATGATCTCCGTCCCCCGGCCGTCGAGCACGTGCACCGCGCAGGCCAGGCAGGGGTCGAATGAGTGGATGGTGCGCAGGATCTCCAGCGGCTGCTCGGCGTCGGCGACGGGCGTGCCGACCAGGGCCGATTCGTACGGTCCCATCTGTCCCATGGGGTCGCGCGGCCCGGCGTTCCAGGTGGAGGGGACCACCGCCTGATAGTTGGCGATCTGGCCGTTCTCGATGCGGATCCAGTGGCCCAGAGCCCCGCGCGGCGCCTCGTGGTAGCCGAAGCCGCGCGCCTCCTTCGGCCAGGTGGACGGCTCCCACTTCTCCTTGTTGTGCACCTCGTAGATGCCGCGTCCCATATTGTCGGCCAATTGGTCGAGCCAGACTTCGCTCTTTTGCGCCAGCAGCAGCGTCTCGATGCCGCGGGCGGCGGTGCGCCCCAGGGTCGAGAAGAGGGCAGCGGGACCGACCCCCAGCTTGCCGAGGACGAAATTGACCGTATCCTGCACCTCCTTGTGTCCCTGGGCGTAGGCAATCACCATGCGCGCCAGCGGCCCGACCTCCATCGGCTGGTCCATATAGCGCGGCGCCTTGACCCACGAGTACTTTTCGTCGGTGTTGAGCCACTCGTAGGGGGGCTGCGGACCGGTGTACTTGTGGTTGGTCTCGCCGTCGTAGGGGTGCAGGCCCTTGTCGTCGCCCTTGGAGTAGGTGTACCACGACTTGGTGACATACTCGGTGATTTTCGTCTCATCCATCGGCTGGACGTTGGCCAGATCCTTGGCCATGATGACGCCGCGGGGGAAATACTGGTTTTCCGTGCCGCCGCTGTTGTCCATGGGGAAATCGCCGTAGGCGAGGAAGTTCCCTACCCCACCGCCGATCCCGGCCCATTCCTTGTAAAAGGAGGCGACCGCCAGCAGGTCGGGGATGTAGACCTGCTCGACGAAGAGCCTGGCCTTGCGCAGCAGTTTGCGGATATGGGCGACCTTGTCGGCGTTGAGGGCGTTCTGGCTGTCGGGGTCGACCGGAATCGACATGCCGCCGACCAGGAAGGTCTGCGGGTGCGGGTTCTTCGAGCCGAGGATGGCGTGGATCTTGATGATGTCCTTCTGCCACTCCAGGGCCTCCAGGTAGTGGGCGACCGCCATCAGGTTCGCCTCGGGCGGCAGGCGGTAGGCGCTGTGTCCCCAGTAGGCGTTCTGGAAGGGGCCGAGCCGGCCGGTGCCGGCGAAGGCGGCGATGCGGTCCTGGATCCCCTTGAAGTAGGTGGCGCTCGATTTCGGCCAGTCGGAGATCGACTGTGCAAGCTGGGCGCTCTTTGCCGGGTCGGCCTTGAGAGCGCTGACGATGTCGACCCAGTCGAGGGCGTGCAGGTGATAGAAGTGGATGACGTGGTCCTGGACGCTCTGCGAGGCCATGATCAGGTTGCGGATCAGCCGGGCGTTGTCCGGGACCTGAATCTTCAGGGCGTCCTCGACGCAGCGGATGCTGGCCATCGAGTGGACGGTAGTGCAGACGCCGCAGAAGCGCTGGGTGAAGTGGTGGGCGTCGCGGGGATCGCGCCCCTTGAGGATGGTCTCGATGCCGCGAAAAGAGGTGGAGGAGCTCCAGGCGTTGGTGATCTTCCCCTCGTCGATCTGGGCTTCGATGCGCAGATGGCCCTCGATGCGGGTGATCGGGTCGACGGCGATGCGTTTGGACATCTCTTATTCCTCCTTTTTCACCTTGTCGGATTCCATCTCATCCCCCCTGCGGAAGGCGCTGGCGATGCCGTGGGCGCCGAAGGCGACCGCGGTGGCCGCGACCAGTCCGAGACCGATCTTGTCGGCCGTCGCCTCGATGCCGAAGCCGGGGACCTGCGGCAGACGGCGGTAGAAGGGGCTCATGGTGTCCCAGAACTGCGGCTCGCTGCAGCCGATGCAGCCGTGGCCGGCCATGACCGGCCAGCTCTGCCCCTCGTTGTAGCGAACCGTCGGACAGTTGTGGAAGGTTTCGGGTCCCTTGCACCCCAGCTTGTAGAGGCAGTAGCCCTTGCGGTGCCCTTCGTCGCCGAAAGCCTCGGCATATTGGCCGGCGTCGAAGTGCGAGCGCCGCTCGCAGTTATCGTGAATGCGCTTGCCGTAGGCGAAAAGGGGACGACCGAGACGGTCGACGGCGGGGAGCTTGCCGAAGGTCAGGAAATGGACGATGGCCGCCGTCAGATTCTCGGCGTTCAAGGGGCACCCGGGCAGGTTCAGGACCGTGGCGCCGGGGACCGCCTCCTGGACGCCGACGGCTCCGGTCGGGTTGGGCGCGGCGGCGGGGATGTTGCCGAAGGCTGCGCAACTGCCTACGGCAATGGTCGCCGCGGCGTTGCCGCAGACCTTGCGGGCGATGTTGAGGGCACTCTCACCGGCCACGGTACAGTAGACGCCGCCGTCCTTCATCGGGATCGACCCCTCGACCACGGCGATGTATTTCCCCTTGTACTTCTCGATGGCGTCGTGCTTCGCCTTCTCGGCCTGGTGGCCGGCGGCTGCCATGATCACCTCGGCATATTCGATGGAGAGGTAGTCGAGAATCAGCTCGGCGGCCGTCGGCTGGTTGGCGCGCAACAGCGCCTCAGAATCGCCGCTGCAGCTCTGGAACTCCACCCAGATCACCGGCGGCCGGTTATCGGCCTCCAGCGCCTCGGCGATTCTGGGGATGAAGGTGATGGGAAGGGCCAGCGCAGCGGCCATGCTGGAGCAGAACTTCATGAAGTCGCGGCGGCTGACTCCCCTGGCTTCCCATTTCCTCAGAGTCTCTTCCGGCAGTGAGACCGACATCGGGAGCTGGTCGTTGTTCATCAATCATGCCTCCTCTCAGAAGTTGCATAAACCGATGGAACGTCTTTCATCCTGCTTCATGGCGATTGCCATAGGTGCGGTTGGTTTAGAAATAAATAATATAACAATGTTTATAATCCCGCAGGGGCCCTGTCAAGCAGTGAATCGCTCGAGCGGGCAGGCGCCATGCCGAACCCGGCCGCGCGCGCCGCTTGACTCAAGGCCAGCCAGTTTCAAATTATAGTTCGCCTGTGCGGATCGGCAAGGAATCGCTATACTTTTTGCGCCAGGAACATCTGCCCCCTGCAAGGAGTCCCGCCATGGTCCTGTACGACATCAGCGTCTCCATCTCCCCTTCCCTGCCCTGCTACCCCGGCGATCCGCCGGTCCGCCTCTCGATGCTGCCGGCGCCGGCCGAAGGCGAGCCGTTCCGCATCACCCGGCTCTCCTTCGGCAGCCACACCGGCACCCATGTCGATGCACCGGCGCATCTGCTGGCCGATGGCATGACGGTTGATGAAATCCCCCTGACAGTGCTGATCGGGCATTGCCTGGTGGTCGATTTGACCGCTCACGACGGGGAGATCGATGTCGGTCTCCTCAGGAAACTTCCCCTCAAGGGGGAGCGTCGCCTGCTTTTTCACACCCGCAACTCCTCCCTCTGGGGGCAGCCCGGTTTTGTGGGTGAATTCACCGCCCTGACCCCGGCGGCAGCGACCTTTCTGGTCGAACTGGGTGTGCAGCTGGTGGGGATCGACTACCTGTCGGTGGAGCACCACCGTAGCCAGGGGGAGGTGCACCGGAAATTGCTCGAAGCCGGCGTGGTCATCCTCGAGGGGCTCAATCTCGCCGGCGTCGAACGGGGGGAATATGAGCTGATCTGTCTCCCCCTGAAAATCAGCGGTGGCGACGGTGCCCCCTGCCGGGCAGTTCTGCGCGGCCGGCTAGCAACACCGCCGGGACCGGAACACCACACCC
>DATBML010000424.1:0-2633 GCA_036554885.1 Desulfuromonadales bacterium | reverse complement strand
ACGACCTGATCCCTTTGTCCAACCGCCGCAGCGATGTCGGCCTGGGCCGGATTGGTCGCCTGGAGCAAGCGCTCCCTCTTGGCGAGTTCGCCCTGCAGGTTAAAACGGCACTTGGCGCGAATTCCCTGCGTCTCGTCGGGGACACCGGACGCCGGGTGGCCAAGGTCGCCCTCTGCGGCGGCAGTGGTTCTTCCCTGCTGGCTGAGGCGGTTCGCCAGGGGGCCGACGTTCTGGTGACCGGCGACGTGAAGTATCACGAGGCGAAAAATGCCGAAAGTCAGGGGATCGCCCTGATTGACGGCGGGCACTTCGCGACCGAGCACCTGATGGTTGCAGGACTTTCCGCGGTGTTGCGGCGGGAGGCGGAAAAGAAGGGGCTCAATGTTGTTTTCCACGAAATGAAGGGGGAATCAGATCCGTTCCGGACCATCTGATTCCCCCTTCGACTAAGGTCGTTTAACGTAACGAACACCGCAGGACGGATTGGGAGGAAAAACGTGCAAGAACAGATGGAACTGCTCAGGGAATTGCAAGGGCTCGATCAGGAACTGCTTCGGGTGCGTCAAAACCGGCAGAAACTGGAAGCCGAGCTGGCCGCGCTCGGCGCCGACCAGGAGCGGGTCCAGGCCATGGTGGATAGTCTGGCTGCCGATCTGGACCGGCTGCAGACCGAGCGGCGGGAACTCGTTCAGGCCCTGGCCCAGGAGCAGGAGAACGTGAAGAAGGCCGAAGGACGCCTGCCGACTATCAAGACCCAGAAGGAGTACGTGGCGGTGCTCAAGGAGATCGATACCGCCAAAAAAATGAACAAGGATATCCACGACCGGATTCAGGGCAAGGATGGCGAGATCACAGCCATGAGCCGGGAGATGGAAGAGAAACAGGCGGAACTGGCCGGTATCAGCGAGAAAGTGGCGACGCGACGGGCCGAAATCGAAGCCAATCTTGCCGCCTTCGACCAGACACTGGGGGACAAGTCGTCGCACCGCGATGGCCTGCTCAAGCAGGTTCCGCTGCCGGTGCAGAAGCGTTACCAGATGCTGCTGGAGCGGCGGGCCGGCGTGGCCGTGGTCGAAGCGCGTCGGGGAACCTGTCTCGGCTGCAACATGCAGCTGCCGCCGCAGCTCTTCAACAGCCTTTTCACCTCCTGCGAGATTCAGAACTGCCCGCATTGCAACCGGATGCTTTTCGTCCTTCCGGAGTAATCAGGGCTTGGCCGGCTTCGCCGGCAGCTGTAGAATGGAAGTGGTCGGAGAAGACCAGATGATCGCCGGCTCCTTCGGGGGCGGGAGGAAAGTCCGGGCTCCGCAGGGCAGGATGGTCCCTAACGGGGACCGGGGGTGACTCCAGGGAAAGTGCCACAGAGAGGAGACCGCCTGCCGGCCGCTGGTCGGCAGGTAAGGGTGAAAGGGTGAGGTAAGAGCTCACCAGTTCCGGCGGTGACGTCGGAAGCTCGGCAAACCCCATCTGGAGCAAGACCGAATAGAGGAGCGTTTGAGGGCGGCCCGTCCGAAGCTCCCGGGTTAGGTTGCTGGAGGCCGTCGGCAACGGCGGTCCTAGAGGAATGATCATCGCCCGGCGGCGGGTAACCGGCGCCGGGAACAGAACCCGGCTTACGGGCTTCTCCGGCCACTTTTCTCTTGCGGCAGACGGCACAACCTGAGGGCTGTGCCGTCTGCCTTTGTGGTTCGCTTAATGTCAAAAAAAACGCTGACTGAAACTCACCATTGGCGGCAGCTCGTTGTTCGCCTTGGAGAGGAGATCTCCCGGCTGGAGCCGGCCGAAACAGCATGGCTGAAAGCCAGCCTGGCGCAGGTTGCCGACTGCCAGCGGCAGTTGCACGCCTTTTTTCTGCAGGCCGACGGGGTGCAACTTTGCCGCGACTGCGCCGGGAATTGCTGTGGTTGCGGCAAGAACCATCTGACTCTGGTCAACCTGCTCAGCTATCTGGTCGTCGGTGAAGTTGTGCCGGAACCCGATTTTTCGCGGACCTGTCCATTCCTCGGCGACGCCGGCTGCCGGCATGACGTCGGCCGGCGCCCCTTCAACTGCGTGACCTTCCTTTGCGAGGAGGTTGAAGATCGTCTGGATGTATCAAGCCGGGAGTCGTTCTATCGCCACGAGCACCAATTGCGCCGCCTCTATGCAGAGTTCGACCGGCGCTACGCCGGCTCCGGTCTGTGCGGCATTTTCATTCGGGCCGAAAGCCTCGCCGGTCGCCCCTTCCTCGAAGCACCCAAGGCGTTATAATTAGACGAGACCTCTGAACGAATGCCGGCTCGCCCGGTCGTCCCGTCAAGGAGAATTGATTGCATGGAAGTTCACTTCAGCCGCACCAACGGCGAACTCGACGAACTCATCGACGACATCATCCGCACTGCCGGCGTGTATCATCCCGGGATCGTGCGGGAAATGCTCATCAGTGCGCTCAAGGCGGGCCAGGAGACCGACTACCTGGCCGATCTCAAGCTGATGCGCACGACCATGAAGGAGATGCGCTACACCAACAAGCTCTTCGGCCCCTTCCGCGAGCGCAAGAAGGTGACCATCTTCGGCTCGGCCCGTACCGAGCCCGATGAGCCGATATACCAGAAGGCCGTCACCTTCTCCCGGCTGCTGGCCGAGCGCGGCTA
>DATBML010000416.1:0-3968 GCA_036554885.1 Desulfuromonadales bacterium | reverse complement strand
AGGGTATGATCCACGACGCTCAAGCGCATTCCCTTGCCCGTCAGCTCCATCCGGTCGGAAACCATCCGCACCGGAGCCGTGGTCCGGATCACCCGGTCCGCCTCGCCATAGGTGAGATGTTCGGTGTAAAGAGCAAAACCGCGAGGGCTTTTCACCACAACGTCGCCATGGACTTCCACCTCCCGGCTTTCGGCGCGGAAAGTACCGCTGCGGGCGGTCAGGATCACATCCTCGGCACCCTGGCGGTCATAGAAAGTCATGTGGATATTTTCGATGCGCGTCACTCCTTCGCCCACGCTGTGGGCGGCGGAATCGGCCACCAGCATCCAGCGGCGGAGGCCGTCGCTGGTTTCCGTATAGCGGATCTCTTTCAGGGAGAGATCGATATTGCGCGGCAGAGCCTCGAGGTCCTCCTCCGGGGAGGCTCCCTGAAAGTTGCGAATCACGGTGACGGTCAGGGCACCGGCCAACACAAGGATGACCAACGCCAGGAGGTTACGGATATTCAGTCTGCGAATCATAAGTGTGGGGAGTATAACATCCCCGCCAAAGGGTGTAAAGACGATTTGCCGGCAGTTGGCATGGGAATTGAAGGTGATCAGATTACTGCCTTTCGAAATATCGCGCGGTCACCTCGGGCCAGTGACCGCGCTCATGCAGCAGCAGGTCACAGACCTCGCGCACGGCACCCCGTCCGCCGGGGCGGCCGGTCACGTAATGCACATATGGCTTGATCTCGCCGACGGCATCGGCCGGCGCCACGGCCCAACCCGCCCGCCGCAGCACCGGCAGGTCGGGCAGGTCATCCCCCATGTAGGCCACCTCGTCTGCAGCCAACCGCAGATTCTGAAGAATCTCCTCGAATGGCACCAGCTTGTCTTTGGCGCCCTGGTAGACGATGTCGATGCCAAGCTCCCGCGCCCGCACGTTGACCACTTCGGATTGCCGCCCGGTGATGATGCCGACCTGCACGCCGGAGCGTTGCAGAAGCTTGAGCCCGTGCCCGTCCTTGACGTCGAAGGCCTTGGTTTCGACGCCCTGGGCATCGTAGATGATCCGGCCGTCAGTCAGGACCCCGTCGACGTCGAGCAGCAGCAGACGGATACGGCGCAGGCGCTCCCGCATCAGACCACTCCCGCCCGCAGCAGATCATGCAGGTGGATGATGCCCACTGGGGCACGGCTTTCTTCGGATTCGAAAACGAAAAGGGAGGTGATGGCGTGCTCTTCCATCCGCTGCAGCGCCTTGGCTGCCAGATTGGAACGCAGGATACGCTTGGGGTTGCGGGTCATGAATTCGGTGATCGGACGGTTGAGCACATCGAAGCCCTGCTCGATACAGCGGCGCAGGTCGCCGTCGGTAAAAACCCCAAGCAGCTGACCAAGATCGTCGGACACCCCGGTAATACCAAGCTTTTTGCTGGTAATCTCGAAGAGAGCCTCCTTGAGCGGGGTGTCGGCCTGCACCAGGGGGATATCGCCTCCCTTGTGCATGAGATCCTCCACCCGCAGCAGGAGGCGCTTGCCGAGGGCGCCGCCGGGATGGAAGAGCGCGAAGTCTTCCTCCTGGAAACCGCGCTCCAGCAGCAGGGCGACGGCCAGGGCATCGCCCATCGCCAGAGTGGCGGTGGTGCTGGCGGTCGGGGCCAGGCCCAGCGGGCAGGCCTCCTCGGCAACCGAGATGTCGATGAAAACGTCACCGGCCTTGGCCAGGGTGCTGCGCGGCTTGCCGGCCATGGCAATGAGCGGCAGCCCCATGCGCTTGATCACCGGCAGAATGCGCGTGAGCTCCTCGGTTTCTCCCGAATTGGAGACGGCAATCACCACATCCCCCCTCATCAGCATCCCGAGGTCGCCGTGGATCCCTTCTGCCGGGTGCAGAAACAGGGCCGGAGTGCCGGTGGAAGCCATGGTGGCGGCGATTTTCTGGCAGATCAGCCCCGACTTGCCCATGCCGGTGATGACCACCCGACCCTGGCAGGCAAGAATCATCGCTACCGCCCGGCTGAAGTTTCCGTCGATGCGATCGACCAGGGCCAGCACCGCCTCGGCCTCGATCCGCAGAACCTGCTTTGCTTTCTCAATCATCTCGCTCAACCCGGTTTACTTCCCTTGACAATGGCGTCGATCGCCAGGATTTCCTCGAGCATCCCCCGCAAACCCTGCAATGGCAGTGAATTGGGGCCGTCGCACAAGGCTTTTTCTGGGTCTTCGTGGACCTCCCAGAAGAGGCCGTCGATGCCGGTGGCAATCGCCGCCCGGGAGAGGGCACCGACATACTGGCGCTGACCGGCCGAGGCCGTGCCGGCACCACCGGGCAACTGCACCGAATGGGTCGCGTCGAAAATGACCGGGCAGCCGGTTTCGCGCATCACCACCAGCGAGCGCATGTCGACGACCAGGTTGTTGTAGCCGAAGGAGGCGCCGCGCTCGGTGAGCAGGATCTGGCGGTTGCCGGTCGATTCGATCTTGGTCACCGCGTTGCGCATGTCCCAGGGGGCGAGGAACTGCCCCTTCTTGACGTTGACCACCCGCCCGGTGTTGCCGGCGGCGACCAGCAGATCAGTCTGCCGCGAAAGAAAGGCCGGAATCTGCAGGATGTCGAGAACCTCGGCAGCCGCTTCCACCTGGGAGAGGTCATGGATATCGGAGATGACCGGCAGATCGAACTCGGACTTGACCCTGGCCAGAATTCGCAGCCCCTCGGCCATCCCCGGTCCGCGGAAAGAGGTGACCGAGGTGCGGTTGGCCTTGTCATAGGAAGCCTTGAACACCAGGCCGATGCCGAGTTCGCCGGCGAGTTTCTTGAGAAAGCCGGCGATGCGCAGCGTGAGGGCTTCATCCTCGATGGCGCAGGGGCCGGCGATCAGCACCAGGGGACGGCCGCCGCCGAAGACGACATTGCCGACGGTTACTTCGCGTACCATGTCACTTCTCCCCGCGCTGTTTCAGGCAGGCGCCGACGAACGACTCGAACAGGGGGTGGGGATCCATCGGCCGGGAGCGGAATTCGGGGTGAAACTGGCACCCCAGAAACCACGGATGGTCGGCCAGTTCGACGATCTCCACCAGATCCGCCTCGGGGTAGACGCCGGAGATGACCAGACCGGCCTTCTTGAGTGTCTGGCGGTAGGCATTGTTGAACTCGAAGCGGTGGCGATGGCGTTCGGAGATATCCGGCTGGCCGTAGATGCGGCGTGCCAGGCTCTTTTCCCCCAAGTGACAGGGATAGGCGCCGAGGCGCATGGTCCCCCCCTTCACCTTCACCGACTTCTGGCTTTCCATGATGTGGATGACCGGGTTTCTGGCATCCTCGCGGAACTCGGCCGAGAAAGCCTCATCGATGCCGCAGACGTTGCGGGCGAACTCCACCACCGCCATCTGCATGCCGAGACAGATGCCGAAGAAGGGGACCTTGTTTTCCCGGGCGTAGCGAATGGCGGCAATCTTCCCTTCGCTCCCCCGCTCGCCGAAGCCGCCGGGGACGAGAATGCCGGCAACATCGGCAAAGGTGCCGCCGATCCCGTGGCGCTCCAGTGCCTCGGAATCGACATACTTGAGGCGGACCCGGCAGTCGTTGGCAATGCCGCCATGAATCAGCGCCTCGGAAAGAGACTTGTAGCTTTCGGTCAGTTCGACATACTTGCCGACGATGGCGATAGCCGTCTCGGAGGCCGGTTCCTTGACCCTTTTTACGACCCGCTCCCAGGCGGAGAGATCGGGGGCCTTGGTCCAGATGTTCAGGTAATCGGCGAGGCGCTCGTCGAGCCCTTGCTCGTGAAAGGCCAGCGGCACCTCATAGATCGACTCGACGTCGCGGGCGGTGACGACCGCCTCCTCCTTGACGTTGCAGAAGAGGGCGATCTTGGCCTTCATGTCGCGCGGGATCTCCCGGTCGCAGCGGCAGAGCAGGATGTCGGGCTGGATGCCGATCTCGCGCAGCTCCTTGACGCTGTGCTGGGTCGGCTT
>DATBML010000398.1:0-5290 GCA_036554885.1 Desulfuromonadales bacterium | reverse complement strand
GCTCCCCGCCGTCTGCCTCGCCTTCGCCGGCCTGGTGAAGTCGGCGCAGTTCCCGTTTTCCTCCTGGCTGACCGGCGCCATGGTGGCGCCGACGCCGGTGTCGGCGCTGCTCCATTCGAGCACGATGGTCAAGGCCGGGGTCTACCTCATCCTGCGGATGGCGCCGGTCATGGAGAACACCGCGGCGGCGAAGATGCTGACCCTCATCGGCGGCGTGAGCTTCCTCGTCACCGCCCTGATTGCCATTTCGCAGAGCAACGCCAAGAAGGTGCTCGCCTATTCGACCATCTCCAACCTCGGCCTGATCGTCGCCTGCGCGGGGGTGAACACGGAGGCGGCGGTCTGGTCGGCGCTGCTGCTGATCATCTTCCATGCAGTCGCCAAATCACTCCTCTTCCTCTGCGTCGGGATCATCGAATACAAGCTGGGCAGCCGGGACATCGAGGACATGGATTACCTGATCATGCGCCTGCCGAAGCTCACCGCGGTCATGATGATCGGGATGGCCGGGATGTTCCTGGCGCCGTTCGGCATGATCATCAGCAAGTTCATTACGCTCAAGGCGTTCGTCGAGACCAATCCGGCCATGGCGATCATCCTGGCCTACGGCAGCGCCGCCACGATCTTCTTCTGGACCAAGTGGATGGGGAAGATCATGACCATCCGGCACGGGGTGGCCGAGGTCGTGGAGCACCGGGTGAGCCGCTGGGAATGGACCACCCTGGGGATCCTGGCCGCGGCGACGGTAGCGGTGTGCCTCGCTTTCCCCTTCATCTCCTTTTACGTCATCGACCCGTACCTCCGGGAGATGTTCGGGCACGTCCCCGTCGTCGATACCTTCAACGTGCTGATCGTCTTCGTGATCATGCTCGGCCTGCTGATCATCCTCCCCCTGGGCCTGTTCTACTACGCCTTCGTCGACAAGAATTACAAGCGGGTCGGCACCTACCTGGGCGGCGGGAATATCGGCAAGGCCACCTTCGAAGGGGCCATGGCGTCGACGCAAACCATCGAGCTGAAGAATTACTACCTGGAAAAATATTTCGGCGAAGAGCGGCTGTTCAATGTCGGGCTGTTCGTTTCCCTGACGTTGATGTTCATCATGTTCGGAGCGGCGGCGATATGAACGGAGTCAACGAACTGATGAATTCCCTGAGCATCCTCGAACGGATGCTGGCGTTCATCGTGATCGCCCCGCTGGCGGGGGGAATCCTGGCCGGGGTCGATCGCAAGCTGAGCGCCCGCCTGCAGGGACGCTACGGGCCGCCGGTGCTGCAGCCGTTCTTCGACGTCGGCAAGCTGCTGCGCAAGGAGCGGATCATCGTCAACAAGTTCCACGACTTCACCATCGTCCTCTTTCTGCTCTTCACCGTCTTCTCGGGCGCCCTCTTCTTTTCCGGCGCCGACCTCCTGCTGACCGTCTTCAGCCTGGCCCTGGCCGGCACCTTCTTCATCCTCGGCGGGTTCTGCGTCGGCTCCCCCTTCAGCCACCTGGGGGCGCAGCGCGAAATCATCCAGACGGTCGCCTACGAGCCGATGGTCATCCTCCTGGCGGTCGGCATGTACCAGGCGACGGGCAGCTTCAAGGTGGAGGAAATCGCGCAGTTCCAGGGGCCGCTGATCCTCTGGCTCCCCGGGGTCTTCGCCGGCTTTCTGTACATCCTGACCATCAAGCTGCGCAAATCCCCCTTCGATCTTTCCCTGTCCCATCACGCCCACCAGGAGATCGTCCGCGGGATCACCACCGAGTTTTCCGGGCCGGCGCTGGCCCTCATCGAAATTACGCACTGGTATGAAAACATGCTGCTGCTCGGCATCGTCTACCTTTTCTTCGCCTTCAGCCCCTGGCTGGCCTTTTTCATGGCGGCTGCGGCCTACTTCTTCGAGATCCTGATCGACATGTGCTATGCCCGCTTCAAGTGGCAGCTGACCTTCTTCAGTGCCTGGCTGTTCACGGCCGTGGCGGGGGCGTCGAACATCATCGTGCTCAGCCTGCTGCGATGAGAGATTTCCCCCCTCTCCCACCAGGGGAGAGGGAAGTATAACCCCCTCCCTTTGATGGGAGGGGCTGGGGGAGGGTGCAAGACAGTGGTTTGGGAGTGACCGATATGGGCTGGTTCAAGCGTTCACCGTGGGTGCTTCACTACAATGCCACCAGCTGCAACGGCTGCGATATCGAGCTGATCGCCAGCCTGACCCCTCTCTACGACCTGGAGCGGTTCGGCATCATTTTCACCGGCAACCCCAAGCATGCCGACATCCTGGCGGTCACCGGGTCGGTCAATGAGAAGAGCCGGCAGGTGCTGCAGACTCTCTACGACCAGATGCCGAACCCGAAGGTCGTCGTGGCGGTGGGCATCTGCGCCACCTCCGGCTGCGTGTTCCAGGACTGCTACAACGTGCAGGGGGGGGTGGACAAGGTCCTGCCGGTCGATGTCTACATCCCGGGGTGTGCCGCCCGGCCGGAGTCGATCATCGACGGGGTCCTCCAGGCGTGCAACATCCTGGAAGAGAAACAGGCGCAACGAAAGAAAGCCGGACGGCGGGCGGCGGGATCATGAATCAGAAAATCTTTGATCGGCGGCATCTTTTTCTCCCCCTCCCTTGATGGGAGGGGGTAGGGGGAGGGAAAATTCTTTAACTAATTCAGGAATCGACTATGGGTGAACCCCAGGAAATAATCCCGGTAGACAAATCCGATCTGGTCGGGCTGGCGGCCGAGATGTTTGCGGAGGGATATCGGCTGGTGCAGATCGGCTGCTCGACGCTGGCGGACTCCTATGAGCTCACCTATTCCTTCGACCGGGAGTATCGCTTGCTCAGCCTGCGGATCACCGTGACGCCGGAGGAGGTGATACCGAGTATCAGCGTGATCTATCCGGGCGCCTTCCTCTACGAGAACGAAATCCATGACCTGTTCGGGGTGGGCGTTACGCACATCGCCGTCGATTACAAGGGGACGCTCTACCGGACCGCGCTCAGTACGCCGTTCAGCATTGCCAATGTCAAGCTGCCGGAGCCGCCGAAGGCGAAGACAAAGGAGGCTGAGACAGGCAAGGAAACCGATTGATTTTAGTTCGCCGGTCCCGGCTGGCAGCCGGGTGACTTTCTTTGCTGGTCCAAAGAAAGTCACCAAAGAAAGTACCGCGGGGTGCGGGGCGCAGCGCCCGGGGTTTTGAATCTGCTTTCTTAAGTCAAACTGAATAGGAAATCTGCCCATGGCCCGCAGGACCATCATCCCCTTCGGCCCCCAGCATCCGGTGCTGCCCGAGCCGATCCATTTCGACCTGGTGACGGAAGACGAAAAGGTCATCGACGCCATTCCGTCGATCAGCTACGTCCACCGGGGGCTGGAGCGGCTGATTGAAAATCGGGACTTCATCGACTTCGTGCATGTGGCCGACCGGATCTGCGGCCTGTGCAGCTTCATGCACAGCCTGGGATACTGCCAGGCCGTGGAAGAGATCATGGCCATCGAGGTGCCGCAGCGTGCCCTCTACCTGCGCACCATCTGGGCCGAGCTGTCCCGGATCCACAGCCATGTCTTCTGGCTGGGCGTCGCCGCCGACGCCTTCGGTTTCGAGAGCCTGTTCATGCAGTCGCTGCGGCTGCGCGAGCCGGTGCTCGATATATTCGAGGAGACCACCGGGGCCAGGGTCATCCTCGGGGTCTGCAAGGTGGGCGGCGTGCGCCGGGACATCGATGCCGACAGCCTGCAGGGGATCGTCAACCGGTTGACCAAGCTGAAGGCCGCCCTGAAAGAGCTCGGCAACGTCTTCATCAACGACTATTCCGTCCGGCACCGGTTGTCGGGCGTCGGCTTCATCTCCCGGGAGGATGCCTATACCCTCGGCTGCGTCGGTCCCATGGCCCGGGCGAGCGGTCTGGAAATGGACCTGCGGGCCATCGGCTATGCGGCGTACAAACATCTGGAGTTCGAACCGGTGGTGGAAACCGCGGGCGACTGCCAGGCCCGGTGTGTCGTGCGCATCCGCGAAATCTTCCAGTCCATCGGCCTGATCCGGCAGGCGGTGGGGAAAATCCCCGAAGGGCCGGTCGACGTCAAGGTAACCGGTGCCCCCGACGGCGAATACTATTCCCGGGTCGAACAGCCCCGGGGCGAAGTGATTCATTACGTCAAGGGGAATGGGTCGAGGATGCTCCAGCGCTTTCGGGTGCGCGTCCCGACCTTCAACAACATTCCGGCCATGATCAAGGTGCTGAAGGGCTCGGAGGTCGCCGATGTACCGAATATCATATTGACCCTGGACCCATGCATCAGCTGCACGGAAAGGTGAGGGGCGGGAATATGAAGATTTTCACGATGACGAAAACGGTGACCAGGAATCTGGCCCAGGGGCCTGCCACCCGCATGTATCCCCAAAGGGCGAGGGTGTACACCCCGATCACCCGGGGCAGGATCGAAAACGCCATCGACCGATGCATCTTTTGCGGCCTGTGCGCCAGGCGCTGCCCGACCAATGCCATCGTCGTCGGCAAGGAGGGCAAGGAATGGCAGATCGACCGTCTCAAATGCTGCATCTGCAATCTTTGTGTCGAGGTCTGCCCGGTAAAGTGCCTCTCCACAGACAATCACTATGCCCCGTCGGTAACCGCCAGGGAGAATGCTATCCATTTAGAAAAACTGACGATTTCCTCTTCCGGTGAAGAAACCGGGAAAGCAAAGGATACGAGGTGACGTATGGATATGTTTCAAAGGGTTCTTCTGGTCGATCCGGCCACCGGCTTTTACAAAATCAGGAAGTATGGCTTCGACCGCTATTTCGGTCCCGTCGACCTCGGCATTCATCTGGCCGAGGAGTACCGCAGTCTCAACTTCGGCGTCGGCATCTTCGCCGGCTCCATCTTCCCGGGCTCGAACCGGCTGGTGGTGACCGGATTCTCCCCCTGCTGGCAAGGCTATTACATCAGCACCATGGGGGGCGCCGGGCTGGTGTTCGACAACCTCGGGATCAACATGCTCAGCCTGGTGGGCAAGGCCCCGGTTCCTTCGGTCCTCTGCCTGAACCGCAACCACGGCGAAGAGATCGAGGTGGAAGTGGTTCCCGTCGATGTGGAGGCCATCTGGAAGGCGGGACGTACGGGGGGGTACTCCCTCACGGATCACGTCTACGAGAGGTTCGGCGGACGCTACGAGAACGATCCGCGGATCCTGGTCACCGGCCCGGCGGCCATGCATACCGATTTCGGGGGGATCATGTCGGTTCCCATCAACAAGGGGAAAATCAGCTTTGTCGACACCTGGGCCGGCCGCGGCGGCTTCGGCAGC
>DATBML010000396.1:0-9405 GCA_036554885.1 Desulfuromonadales bacterium | reverse complement strand
GGCATGCGCAATTGTTATCGCCATGGTCGTCACAGTGACGACACTGTTGCTGCTTAAACGACTCCATGACGTGGTTCGCCCGCGCAACGCAAGACTGATCGAGCGCTACCTCGAGGTCATGGGACGAGTGACCGCTCTGGTCATCGGTACATTCGCCATCGAAATGATCATGCAGGGCTTGCAGACCTGGGTGGCGCACCTCAATTATTGATGGAAGTCGGCCAGATCGTTCCCTCTCCTCCCCGCGCGCCTTAAAGCACCCGTAACTTACAACCGAACCAGAAACATCCCTTGCCCCCGGCTGCCCCCGGCTCGCCTCCGAACCAATTTCATGCTACAAATAATTCAGGCAATGCCCGCTGCATTGCGGTACTCATCACTTTTAGCCGGGGAACACCCATGTTCCGCATCCGCCGCATCTACGATACGGTCCTGCCGGTCAACCGACAGGCGATCTCACAGGTCCAGAAAATCCTCCGCGACCAGTTCCCGGCGCTCGAAAAAAAGGATATCCGGAAGCTCCCCGAGCAGCTGACCAACCCGCTGAAATACCGCTTCCGTTCGATCCTCTCGGTGGCCGAGGACGATAAGGGGGAGGTCAAGGGCTTCGCCCTGCTGCTGCACGCGCCGGATTTGAACTTCTGCTACCTCGAGTACATCTCCGCGGCAGAGAAGATGACTGGCCGCGGCATCGGCGGCGCGCTTTACGGGCGGGTGCGTGCCGAGGCGCGGGTGCTGGGGGTGATCGGCATCTTCATGGAGTGTCTGCCGGATGATCCGGCACTTTGCCGCGATCCGCAGATACTCGCCCAGAACAGGGCGCGTCTGAAGTTCTATGAGCAGTACGGCGCCCGGCCGATTGCCGGGACCGCATACGAGACCCCGGTCAGGGAGGGTGAGGATAACCCGCCCTACCTGGTCTTCGACGATCTTGGCGAGGCGGTCGAACTATCGGCGCCGCGCATCCGCAAGATCGTCCGGGCGATCCTGGAGCGCAAGTACTCCCACCTCTGCCCGAAGGCCTACATCGACCTGGTGGTCGATTCCTTCCGGGACGACCCGGTACGGCTGCGGGAGTTCCGCTACCGCAAGGGAGATGTTCCCCGCGCGGCCCCGAAGGGCGGCTATCCGGTCGAGAAACAGATCGCCCTGGTGGTCAACGACAAGCATGACATCCACCACATCCGGGAACGGGGCTACGTCGAGTCGCCGGTGCGCATCCGGGCGATCCTGCGAGAGATCGAGCCGACCGGGCTGTTCCACCGAATCCCGGTGCGACGCTTCGCCGAGCGCCAGCTGAAACGGATCCACGCCGCTGATTTTGTCGACTACCTGAAGACCATGTGCTCCGGCCTCCCCGAAGGCAAGGCGCTCTACCCCTACGTCTTCCCGGTGCGCAACGCCACCCGCCCGCCGAAGGAAAAGGCGGTAAAAGCCGGCTACTACTGCATCGACACGTTCACCCCGCTGACCCGCAATGCCTATCTGGCGGCCAAGCGTGCCGCCGACTGCGCCCTGACCGTGGCTCGCTGCGCCCTCGAGGGGCAGCGGCTGGCCTATGCCCTGGTGCGCCCTCCGGGGCACCACGCCGAGCACCGCACCTTCGGCGGCTTCTGCTACTTCAACAATGCGGCGCTGGCCGCAGAGGAGCTCTGCGAATACGGGAAGGTGGCGGTTCTCGACATCGATTACCACCACGGGAACGGCACCCAGAACATCTTCTACACACGCCGTGACGTGCTGACCATATCGCTGCACGGCCACCCGCGCTTTGCTACCCCTATTTTACCGGCTTCGAGGATGAGACCGGCGCCGAGTACGGACTCGGCTTCAATCTCAATATCCCCCTCCCCGAGCATCTCGACGGTGCCGGGTACCGGGTCGCGCTTGGCAAAGCGATCAAGCGCATCCAGCGCTTCAAGCCGGCCTTCCTGGTGATCGCCCTCGGCCTCGATACGGCCAAGGGCGACCCGACCGGTACCTGGAGCCTAACCGGGAGCGACTTCGCCCAAAACGGCCGGTTGCTGGGCGAACTTGGCCTGCCGACCGTGGTAGTCCAGGAAGGGGGCTACGACACCCGGATGCTCGGCAGCAACGCCCGACAGTTTTTTAAAGGACTTTGGGAGGGAACCTTCGGGGGTTGAATTTCCTGGCATGTGCTCTTGAGGCGGCGCCTGGACAAAAGGCAAACCAAGCAAGAAGGAGGTGCGCATGGCAGAGAGACTGGAAACGGCGACCCTCGCCGCCGGCTGCTTCTGGTGCGTGGAGGCGGTCTTCGGCCGTCTGCGGGGAGTGGAGAAGGTGGTTTCGGGCTATGCCGGCGGGACCGTCCCGAACCCCACCTACCAGGAGGTCTGCAGCGGGACGACCGGCCACGCCGAGGCGGTGCAGATCATATTCGATCCGGCGACCATCTCCTTTGACGAACTGCTCGAGGTTTTCTGGCGCACCCACGATCCCACTACCCTCAACCGCCAGGGTGCCGATTCAGGCACCCAGTACCGCTCTGCCATCTTCCATCACGACGAGCGGCAGCGGCAGGTCGCCGAGAGGTCCAAACGGGACGCCGATGCGGCAGGCCTTTGGCCCGACCCCATCGTAACGGAGATCGTTCCCTTCACCCGCTTCTATCCGGCCGAAGGATACCATCAGGATTACTACCGGCTGAACTCCTTCCAGCCGTACTGCCGGCTGGTCATTGATCCGAAGATCGCCAAACTGCAGAAGGAGTTTGCCGACAAGCTGAAGACGCCCGCATCATGAATCTCGCCCTTGCAAAATCCCCTCCGCCGCCCTGATGCCGCTCGCCCAGGCGCCGGTGATGCCGCGCGAGGTGCCGGCGCCGTCGCCGACCATGTAGACGTTGCCGCTCACCCGGAAGTGGCGGTCGAGGAAGGCGGGCTTGTTGGCGTACATCTTGATCTCCGGGTAGTACATGATGGTGCTCGGGTGGAGGACGCCGGGGACGATGGTGTCGAGCTTCTTCAGCGCCGCCCAGATGTGGCGCATGATTTTGGCCGGCACGGCGAGCCCGAGGTCGCCGGCGGTGACCGGGCAGCTGGGGGGAAAGGCATAGAGATCCTCGTTGAAGGCCTCCGCGGTGGAGCGCTTGCCCATGCGGAAATCCCCCACCCGCTGCATGAGCGGTCTGCCGCCGCCGATCTCGTTGGCCAGTCGGCCGAGATAGACGGCCATTTGCTGGCCGCTGCGCACCGGGTCCTTCAGGCCGATGGTTTTGAGCAGGGCGAAGTTCACCAGGTCGTTCCTTTTACTCTTCTCCGAGAGGGCATGGCCGTTGACCAGGCTGAATCCCTGATACCTTTCGAGGACTACCCGCGCATGCCCCGAGTTGGTGCAGAAAGTGCGTACTCCGTCCGGAAAGAGAAACTTGGGATCGTAGTAGTCGTTGACGATGGGGTAGTTGTTCACCGTCGTCTCGATGCGGATGCCGACGTCGACCACGTTGTCGATGTAGGCGATCCCCATCCGCTCCATCACCTGCTGAAGAAAGCTGAACCCCTTGCGTCCGGGAGCGACAATTACCTTCCTGCCGCGCAGCGTCTCCTTGCCGGCGATTACGATCCCCGGCCCATCGGGGCCGTCGAAGACGTCGGTCACCTCCCTCTCCAGCCATAACTTCACCCCGCGGCCTTCGAGCTCGCTCAGGAGACGCCGGATCAGTGCCCGGCTGCGGTCGGTGCCGACGTGGGCCTGGCGGATGTCGAGCAGGGTGACGCCGATCCGCTCCGCCCGGCGCCGGTAGACCTCCAGGTTCTGCTTTTCCTTGATGGCCGGCTGCAAATGCTTCTCCACCACGGGCAGGAGCCGCTCGGCCTCTTTCCGGCTCCAGTTCTCGACGGCAAAGCCGATGGGATAAGTGTAGTTCTGCTTGCAGTCGTTGAGCAGGCCGCCGGAGCAGATCTTTTCCCGGTCGATCATGAGGATGGAAAGGGGCGGGAAGACATCGGCGAGTTGAAAGGCCGCACCGAGGCCGGCCGGGCCGGTGCCGACGATGATGATGTCGTAGTCGGGAGTGGGCATGGGAAACCCCCTGAGAAAGCAACGCTGTACCAATTATACCCGGCGTTGGCAACCCGGAAAGGACAGCCCGGGGGACACCGCAAACCATGGTGCCGAAAAGGCTGCAATGCCTCTGTTCCTCTCGGCTATTTTCTGCTAGCATCTCTCATCCCAATGCTATTGCAGGAGGTTCACCATGGTAGGCAGCCTGGTTCTCGTCTCGGTCCTTGGTTTCATCGCCCTCGCCGCGGTCCTCTACATCATCGGCGTCTACAACAGCGTCGTGCGCCTGACGCGCTACATCGACAAGAACTTCGCCAACCTCGAGTCGTTCCTCAAGCAGCGGCACGACGAAATCCCTAAGCTGGTCAACGCCTGCCAGGCCTACATGCAGCACGAGCGCGGGACGCTGCAGGAGGTCGTGGCGCTGCGCGCAGCCTTTGACCGGGCCGGGAGCAGCGAGGAAAAGATCCGGATCGAGAACCGCCTGAACGGAGCCCTCGGCAAGCTGAATGTCGCGGTCGAGGCCTATCCAGACCTGAAGGCCAGTGACCAGTTCGGCATGCTGATGGGACGATTCTCCACGCTGGAAACCTCGATCAACGACCAGCGCCAAATCTTCAACGATTCGGTCACCCAGCACAACATCTGCATCAAGGAGTTTCCGGCGCTGCTCATCGCCGGTGCGATCGGTGCCGCCGAGCGCTCGCTGCTGGAGATTCCCAAGGAGCAGCAGAGCGACAACCTCGCCCCTTTTCCGCTGAAGTAGCCGTCCCCCCGCCCGACGAACCATTATGCGACGCACACTGCTGCTGTTTATCCTGATCCCGGCGCTGGCGGCCGGCATCTTCTTCGGCGCCTTTGCGGTGTCGAAGCTGAACGTGCGCGGCCAATCGTTTTTCGTCTCCCTTTCAGACTTCGTCTTCCTGAACGACGGCGCCTTCCGTGCGGCCCTGGGCCGTGACGTGCCGCCTCTGACCGATGCGCGCTATCAGTCGGTCATCGGCCGTTTTCGCGCCAAGACTCACCATTACGTCGAGAAGCAGGCGGTCTGGTGGCTCGCGCGCTGGGGGGAGGCAGCAGTGCCGCTGCTGACCGAGGAACTCCAGGCGCGCAGCGACTACCCGCGGACCAGGGGGGCGATCCGGGCGCTGGGGGAGATCGGCGGCGAGGTGGCGGCTGCCGCCCTGGCCGAGATGCTCAGCACCCTCGACCCCAAGGCCCGCTACGAAATGGTCTATCACCGCTCCGTGATCTCGGCTCTCGGCAAGATCGAGCGGCCGACGGCGAGCCGCGCGCTGATCGCTGCCTACGAGCGGCATCCGGATAAAAGCTATGCGCTCGCCGAACTCGGCCGCACCGGCACCCCCGAGGCGCAGACCTACCTGCTGAAGTTGGCGCAGGGCGGGCCGCCAACCGGTCGCGTCAACGACGACCTGATCTGGGGGCTGGCGATGAGCCGTAGCCCGCAAGGGGCGCGGGTGCTTATCGGCTGGATGGAGAGCGCCGCGCCGGAGGACTCCCGCCTCTGCCGCGACGCCCTCGACCAGTTCATGCGGCAGGAGGCGCTGGAGCCGCTTCTCGATGCCCTGACGCGGGCCGACAACGACCCGCAGCGCGCCACCCTCCTCGATCTCCTCGATGGTCCCTGGGTCGCCGCCTCGCCACGCGCCATCCCGCTGCTCGAGCCGCTCCTCGCCGACCCCTGGCTCGGCGACGCGGCCCGCAATGTTCTGGCACGCAGCGGCAGCCGCGAGGCCTGGATGGCCGTACAGCGTCACCTGCCCACCGGCAGCGGCAAGGCGTGGTTGGCCGACGGCCGGCTTTTCCATCTCTGTTACCGCTTCGGCGCCGTCGCTCTCCCGGACCTGGTGCGACAGTTGCGCACCGCCCGGCCGGACGAGCAAGCCGAGGCTTTGATCATGCTGCCGCGCCTCTTCCTCCCCGAGGCGCGCCCCTTCCTGGAGGATTTGCGCCACGACCCCGATCCGCAGGTGGCGCGCGCGGCGCGCACCGCGCTGCTGCGCCAGGACAAGGTCGATCTCTTCCGCGCCTTCACCCTGGCGCTCCCCGAGCACTTCGGCCGCCTGGCCTGGAAGAATTTCCGCCCCGACTGGTTCTTCATGGACTTCAGGTACGAAGCCGGCTTCGAGGCGGTCTGGAACATCTTCGCCTGGCTGCACCTCGGCGGCCTGGCGTTGGCCTTCCTCCTCGGCTGGGCGCTGTTGACCAATACCCTGAGGGTCTTCGAGTCGTACCGCTTCACTCTCTTTCTCCTCTTCCTGCTCGCCGAGGGTTTCGTCGGCGACTTCCTCTTCTGCGACCATTGGCCCCTCGATGCCGGATTCAGTTACCGTCTGGCCACCGCCGTCCACCTCCTGCTCCTGGTCGGCTTTCTTGCCCGCGAACGCGAACGGGTACCGGGGGAGTTGCGCAACCGCATAGAGCGACTCGGAGGGGCAAGCCTCTGGCTGCTGCTGCCGGTCCTGCTCATCCTCGGAACCCCGATCTATGCCGACGCGATGCGCTTCACTCTGCGGCAGTGGTCGAACTTCGCGGTCTTCTGCCTGCTGTTGACAGTTCTCGCCGCGCTGGTCATCGAGCAGGCGATTCTGCCACGCCATCGGCTGGCCCGGCACTACGGCTTCGAACGACTGCTCGGCTTTCTCCTCAGCGCCTGGTTGCTGACCCTGTTCGGAGGCGCGGCAGGGCGCCTGGCCATGGGCCGGATGGCGGATGGTGACCACGACGGTGCGCTGGTTTGTTTTATGCTGCTGGCGCCGCTGCCGTGGTTTTTTCTGCTGCATCTGCTGGCTCTGCGCCCCCGGGAATGGTTCCTCCGCCCGCCGCCAATCCTCTCTCCGCCCGGCGGGCGTCTGCGTATGGTCTCGGCCGGACCGGAAATCACCGTCCACCTGCTGCGGCCGCGCTCTATTTACCAACGCCTGCTGCGCGGCGGGGCGAAGCTGGCCATAGTTCTGTCCGCCGCCGCTGCGGTCGCGATCCTGGCCGGACGCGGAGGTGACCTGGAGGGAATGGTGCTGGCGGTCTTCGCCGGGGTGCTCGGTGCCGCCCTGACCGGAATGCTGCTGCAGGGAATAGCACCGCGCCCGGTCATCCAGGTGCGCCAGGGATTCATCCGCATCGGGTGCCCGCGCTACGGCGGGGTGCTGGGCGGCAGTCCATGGCTGCGGCGATTGAGCATGGCGCGGGCCGCTTCGATGGGTGCCTGCGTCGGCCGGCCCGAAGCGGAAAGCAACGGCACTCCCTTCTCCCCGGACGAGGTGGCGTGGTTGCAAGGCTTGCAGGCCGGTTTCCCTCCCCGGCCGGAAGCGCAGATCGACCCCGCGGCGGTGGCTCTTTACATCCGACCGGCCAAGGCTGCCGCCGACCCGCAGGAAGGGCTGCCGGTCCAGTTCGGCATGCGCAACAGAGGCAACCTGCCGGTTACTTTGGCAGAACTGGAGCAGGCAAGCCGCGGTGGTTTCGTCAATGCCACCCTCGACGGGGCCCCGGCCCTTCTCTGCTTCAGCCACAGCGCTCGCAACCGGCCGGTCCCGCCGGGGGCCGATCTCACCCTCACCGGGCGCATCTTCCCCGGCGTTTCCGTTGGCGAACGGGGGGAGGTGGAAGTTGCCTTGCACGGACCGACCGTGCGTTCGGTACCATTTCGCTACGTGCTGCGGGAAGATGCCAATGGCTAGGGGCTGCCTTGTTCTCGTCGGTTGGCTGCTCCTCGGGTTATTCACCCCGACCGGCTGCCAGGCTTTTCCCTCGGGCGAGATCCGACTGCTGCAAAGCGACAATCCGGCTGACTGGGAGCAGGCGGTTGCGCTGATCCTTCCCAACGACCAGAAGACGGTGCCGCCCCTCATGGTCAGCGCCCTGACACGGCGCCTTCCCGCGCTGCCTCCGGAAACCCAGTTGCGGCTCATCCGTGGTCTCCGCTACGCCCTGGAACCTGACCGCCGCGTTCAGGCCGCCTTCACTCATCTTGCCGCCAATGCCGATCCGAAAGTTCGGCAGGAAGCGCAGCGTGCTCTCGACCGGTTGAAAAAAGCTGAGGAGAGCCGCCGGCGCACGAGCTCACCGGCTTCCCCGCCTCCCTGGAAGGGACCGCTGCTGGCTGGCCTGGCGCTGCTGCTGGTGCTGGCGCCATTGTGTCTCGGCGTGGCTCTCTTTTTATGGTGTTTCCGGCTGCTGCAATTGCATCGGCTGCTGCGCCACCTGCCTCTTTCCAGGATTCGCTCCCTGACGCCGGGGCTGGTGATGCTGCGCGGAGAGGTCCAGCCGAGCGGCAAGCCGCTTTTCCATCCGCAGACCGGGGAACTCTGTGTCTATTATGTCGGGGCTGAGGAACGGATGCAGGGACTACGCTTCAGCCTGGTTGACGACAGCGGCCGGGTCGCGGTCGATCCCGCCGGGTTGGTGATGCTTTCCGAGGACGGCCTGCTGGTGGCCGGGGAGGAAGTACGCCTCATCGCCAGCGCCGAACGGGTAGGGGAGGGGACCGGTGCGGAGCGCTGGCTGATCCGCAAGGCCCAGTCACCGCGCACGGCCTTCGAGCGCCTGGTGCACTCCCTGATCGGCCGGCTCTTTGGCTTCTTCTCCGGCAGCGGCCTGTCGAAGATGCTCTTCTCCGACCCGCGCCGCTGCTTCTGGATCTGGGATGATCTCGAGGGGAAGCCGTTCGGCAACCGTCGTGAAGTTGCCCTGATCGTGACGGTTTTCGCCTTTGCCGGGGTCTGGATCGTTCTTGCGGCCCTGGCTGCGATCGCCTTCCTCGACCGCGACCTCAACCTGCTGTGGGCCTGGCTCTACTGAGGACCTCGTGCGCATCGTCGGCGGCACGCCGCTGTGCCCTACCCGTCGCCGTCACTCTGACTACCTTCCTGCCCAAGATATTTGTCTTATATCGGCAATCATGGTATGAAATCGGGGAAACGCCGCACGGTGCCAATTCTGGAGTGGAACCTCGATGTACAACGACTATTTCGGCCTGAAGGAAGCACCGTTCTCCATCGCCCCCGACCCGCGCTACCTCTACCTGAGCGGCGCGCATCGGGAGGCGCTGGCGCATCTGCTCTACGGGTTGCGGGGGGATGGGGGGTTCGTGCTGCTGACCGGAGAGGTGGGGACCGGCAAGACGACGATCTGCCGCTGTCTCCTCGAGCAGGTGCCGGACAAGGTGCAGGTGGCGCTGGTGCTCAACCCGTCCCTGAGCGTCCCCGAACTGCTGGCGACGATCTGCGATGAGCTCGGCGTCGTCTACCCGGAGGGGAACGTCAGCAACAAGGCCTTCATCGACGCCCTGAACCGGTTCCTGCTCGATTCCCACGCCGGCGGGCTGACGACGGTCCTTATCGTCGACGAGGCGCAGAATCT
>DATBML010000303.1:0-4259 GCA_036554885.1 Desulfuromonadales bacterium | reverse complement strand
ATCAACAAGATGACGAGCAAGACCCAGGAGGCTTTGCAGGCGGCTCAGAATGTTGCCCTCAGGCGCGGGCACGTGGAAGTCGACGGCGAACACCTGCTGCTCGCCCTGCTCGAGCAGGAAGGGGGATTGATTCCGCGCCTGCTGCAGAAAATGGAGGTCCCGGTCGAAAGTTTCAGCCGGGCGGTCCAGGCCGAGCTCGACAAGCGACCGAGCGTCTCCGGCCCCGGCGCCGAGGCAGGCAAGATCTACGTCACCCAGCGGTTCAACAGGCTGCTGCTCAAGGCCGAGGAGGTAGCGAAGCGTCTCAGGGATGACTACGTCAGCGTCGAGCATCTGCTCCTCGCGCTGGTCGAGGAAGGCTCGGCGACCGCCGCCGGACGCCTGTTCGGACAGTTCAATATCAGCCGGGACCGGCTGCTGGAGGCCCTCACCTCGGTGCGCGGCCATCAGCGGGTGACCTCCCCCGATCCGGAGGGCACCTATGAGGCGCTGGAAAAGTACGGCCGCGACCTGGTCAAGGAAGTGCGCAAGGGGAAGCTCGACCCGGTCATCGGCCGGGATGCCGAGATCCGCCGGGTCATCCGCATTCTCTCGCGCAAGACCAAGAACAACCCGGTGCTGATCGGCGAACCGGGGGTCGGCAAGACCGCCATTGTCGAAGGCCTCGCGCACCGCATCGTGCGCGGCGACGTCCCCGAAGGGCTCAAGAACAAGACCGTCTACGCGCTCGACATGGGGTCGCTGAGCGCCGGCGCCAAGTATCGCGGCGAGTTCGAGGAGCGGCTCAAGGCAGTGCTGGCCGAGATCCGCGAGAGCGCCGGGCGCATCCTGCTCTTCATCGACGAGCTGCACACCATCGTCGGGGCCGGCAGGGCCGAGGGGTCCATGGACGCCGGCAACATGCTCAAACCGATGCTCGCCCGCGGCGAGCTGCATTGCATCGGCGCCACCACCCTGAACGAGTACCGCAAGTACATCGAGAAGGATGCGGCGCTGGAGCGGCGTTTCCAGCCGGTGCTGGTCGAGCAGCCGGACGTCGAGGACACCGTCAGCATCCTGCGCGGCCTCAAGGAGCGCTTCGAGGTCCACCACGGGGTGCGCATCCAGGACGGCGCCCTGGTGGCGGCGGCGATTCTTTCGCATCGCTACATCACCGACCGCTTCCTGCCGGACAAGGCAATCGACCTGGTCGACGAGGCCTGCGCCACCATCCGGACCGAAATTGATTCAATGCCGCAGGAACTCGACGAGGTCACCCGGCGCGTCATGCAGCTGGAGATCGAGGAGGCGGCCCTGAAAAAGGAGAAGGATGCGGCGAGCAAGGCCCGTCTGGAAACCCTGCGCCAGGAACTGGCCGAGCAGAAGCACCGGGCCGACACCCTCAAGGCCCAGTGGGACGCCGAGAAGGAGGCAATCAGGAAGCTGCAGGGGCTGCGCGAGGAGATCGAAAAGGTGCGCCAGCAGATTGAGGTTGCCGAGCGCCAGTACGACCTGAACAAGGCCGCCGAGCTCAAGCACGGCCGCCTGCCGCAGCTGGAGCAGCAGCTCAGGGAGCAGGAGGCGAAAACCGGCGGCGAGGCGACCGGCCCGCGCCTGCTGCGCGAAGAGGTGACCGAGGAGGAGATCGCCGAGATCGTCGCCCGCTGGACCGGCATCCCGGTCACCCGCCTGGTGGAGGGAGAGCGGGAGAAACTGCTCAAGCTCGACGAAGTGCTGCACCGGCGGGTGGTCGGCCAGGACGAGGCGGTGCAGCTGGTCGCCGATGCGGTGATCCGCGCCCGCGCCGGCATCAAGGACCCGCGCCGGCCGATCGGCTCCTTCATCTTTCTCGGCCCCACCGGCGTCGGCAAGACCGAACTCGCCCGCACCCTGGCCGAGGCGCTCTTCGATTCGGAGGAGAACCTGGTGCGCATCGACATGTCCGAGTACATGGAGAAGCACACCGTCAGCCGCCTGATCGGCGCCCCGCCCGGCTACGTCGGCTACGAGGAGGGTGGGCAGCTGACCGAGGCGGTGCGGCGCAAGCCATACAGCGTCATCCTCTTCGATGAGATCGAAAAGGCGCACCATGACGTGTTCAACGTGTTGTTGCAGATTCTCGACGACGGCCGATTGACCGATGCCCAGGGGCGCACCGTCGACTTCAAGAACACGGTCATCATCATGACCAGCAACATCGGCTCCCAGTTCCTCCTCGATGGGGTCAGCGCCGACGGCCAGATCCGGGAGGGGGCGCGGCAGAGTGTCCTGCACGAGTTGCGGGCCGGCTTCCGCCCCGAGTTTCTCAACCGGGTGGACGACATCGTGTTGTTCAAGCCGCTTAGCCGGGCGGAGATCAAATCGATCGTCGATCTGCAGACCGCCGACCTGCGCAAACGTCTGGCCGGCCGCCGCATTGCCCTGGAGCTGACCGAGGCGGCGCGCGACTTCATTGCCGAGAGCGCCTACGATCCGGTCTTCGGAGCCCGGCCGCTCAAGCGTTTCCTGCAGCACCAGCTCGAGACCCGCCTCGGCCGGGCCCTGATCGCCGGCGACATCCGCGACGGGGCGACCATCACCGTCGATGCCGGCCTGGAGGGCCTGACCTTCTCCTCGGTGAATCCGGCCGGCAAGGAAGAGACATCGGCCATCTAGAAAGTGCGTCTGGATGTGTTCTCGCCATGGGAAATCAGGCAGGAATCAGGGAAGGCCGTCTATTATTCAGCTGACGTCCTCGAAGCCGGGTCGGGCTGCACGGAGGGGATTCTGAACTTTCTGGCGGATACGAACCCGGCGGGAGCACCGGTTCCGTTGATGAGCAAGTAGGAGAAGGAGAGACAACAGACCTCCCCTGTTCTTATCGGCAAATCACCCTGGCTCCTTGGGAGCCATCAACTTGGCAACTTCCTCGGCGATCGCGGAGACCGCCTTATTAAGAACCTCTTCATGGATATCGGCGGCTGTAACGAGAGGAGAACCAAAATAGACCGGGATGCTACCAAGGCCTTCGGCACTGGCAACCTTCACCGTTGAAATTTCCGCTACAATATGGTTGTTCGCCTTGTCCACCAAGCGGGTGCGCAGTGAACACCTGGTTTCTACCCACCCAGTCGACCCATAGACGCCGTAGACGTGTTCATATTTGTAATCTTCATAAACGATAAGGTCGGTCTGGACGATGAGTACCCCACTGGTTATTTCGGTAGAATCCGTCAAAGGCAGAGCTTTTTCCGCGAACCGTTCGGTGAGCTGGTCTGTGAACTTCGATAGTATCACCTGCTCAATGGAACGGTTCGTTGCATTGACAACCGGCCGGACCTCAAGAACCTTATAGTCGGCGAAGGACACATTATAGGCGGTCCAGACCACCGATTTCTCCTTGGCGGCGCAACCGACGAGGACCAAGCATAAAGCCAAATTGAATAGAAATTGAAAGTAGAGGGTTCTGGACAACAGAATTGCTCCTTCGTCCTGCCAAGCGCACCTAACCCTTGCGACATTTCCCCTTCATATCAAGTATTTTAACAGCTAATACGTTTATGGAAATAAGTCTGTCAATTTTATTCGCTGGGCAAATTCTCAAGGTGATTCCAGGCCAAACCGGGCCAGTGGTAGACTGCCCCAACCCCTATCTTATATTCCCCTCACAAAGCCGAAGAAAGGAAGCCGCCGCTCAGGGTCGGATTTTCCCGCTTCCGATGCTACCCAGCAGTTCCTGCAGTTCCTCCCCGGACAGCACTTGCGGCCGGTCGCGGTCGTGATTGACGATGCAGAAGAAACCGAAGGGCTCCTCGAAGGGATTCAGTAGCTGGTGGGGGTCGCCGGGGCCGATGTAGGCGGTGTCGAGGAAGTTCATCTCCCGCACCGTGCCGGCAAGCAGCACCCGGCCGCGGCCGCGGATGCAGACGACGACATGCTCGTGACCGTGTTTCTCGAGGGAAGAGTGGCCGCCCGGGGCGATCTCGAAGTAGCGCAGGTCGAAACGGGCGCTTTCGCCGCGGTTGCCGATCAGGACATTGCGGGCGATGGCCGCCCAGCCCCCCTCTTCATCCTTGTAGCGCTCGGTGGGAATCCCTTCCCAGGTGAAGTCGGGGCGGAAGGCGTAGAAGGCGCTCCGGTTGTCGCCGCTGGCGGCGGTCGGCCCGCCCCAGTCGCAGCTGGCGCCGGTGGCTTCCTCGCGTCCCGCAGGCGGAATCCAGTCGCAGGAGCCGGCAGGGGTGGTTTCGTCTTCTTTCTTCATCGCTGTTCATTCCCTGTTCATTGTTCGTCCAGCACCACCA
>DATBML010000302.1:0-4784 GCA_036554885.1 Desulfuromonadales bacterium | reverse complement strand
GGCCTTATCGAACGCTACGACGGCATCGGTCACACCCGGCGCCGGGCCCGGGAACTGGTGGAGCGCGCCAAGGCGCGCCTCACGCTGTTCGAGGACGGGCCGGAGAAGCAGGCCCTTTGCGAGCTGGCCGACTATGTGGTCAACCGGCGAAAATAGCTCTTTGCCGCGATTTAACTTAGCTCTTTAGCAAAAAGGCTTCCGGTTCAGTGCCGGGAGCCTTTTGCGTTGAAAAGCGACCTCGCTCTAATACCGGGTTTGCCAGGAGCCATCCGTGAAGAAAAGGTTTGGCGCGAATATTGCTCAATTACGAGCCAAATCAATTTATCCCAAGCCGCTCGTTTCGAAGCGGATGAATCGACAACCAGGCAGCTCCTCATACGCAGTAATGACCATGGAATCGGAAATCCTCGTTCACAAGTCCATTTTTCATGTTGCCGGTCAGGATTATGAAGTCACCGTCTATACCCGGCCGGATGGTGCTCATGTCGCCAAGACTTCATTCAGTCCGGTCGACGTGATTGTCAACGATGGTCATTCGCTCGAAGAGGTTCTGGCCAAACACCGGCGCATTCTCCCGCTCGCGGTCAATTCTCGCCAGATCCTGCGCGAACTGGAACGCTCCTGAACTTTTCCCTCCCTTTGCAGGCGTTTGTCTCTTTCGATTCCTTACCCCTCGCTGTTATAATCGGCCCATGGCGCGTCTGAATCTGCACAAGAAGATTCTGTATGCCTTCTGGGCACTTTCGCTGGTCCCGCTGATTCTGCTGGCGATCAACTCGAGCCACAGCCTGCGTTCGGTCGAGGCCTTGCTGCGTGAGAATGCGGCCGAGGCTCTGGATACCCAGGCGGCGCGTGCGCTGGAGTTGCGGGCGGAGATGGTGGCGCGGGAGGTCGGCGAATTTCTCCGTTCGGTGGAAGGCGACTTGCTCGACCTGGCCCTGCTGCCGCCGGAGGCCGAAGTTTACCTCGATTTTTGGCGCAACCACCGCAAGGAGATCTGGTACCGCGCCGGCACCAATGAAGCACCCCTGGAGCAGCGGGGAATGTTTCCCCTCTACAGCGAGCTGGCTTTTGTCGGCCCCGATGGCCGGGAGCGCCTGCGCATCGCCGACGGGCGCGTTGCCCCTGCATTGCGCGACGTTTCCGATCCCGCCCAGACCACCTACCTGACTGAAACTTATTTCCAGCAAGCTCACGAACTGCCCCGGAACCAGATATTCGTCTCCCGTGTCACCGGCTGGCATGTCAACCGGGAAGAACAGTTGCGCGGTGCGGCAACGCCTGAAGCGGCCGTCGAAGGCGACACTTACCGCGGTGTCATCCGCTTTGCCAAGGCACAGTACGACATGGCCGGCAAGTTTCTTGGAGTGGTGGTCCTTTCCCTCGACCACCGCCATCTGATGGAATTTACCCAGCACATCACCCCCACGGAAGACCGCTTCGTCGTCTTCCCCTCCTACGACAGCGGAAATTATGCCTTCATGTTTGATGACGAGGGATGGATGATTGCCCATCCCAAATTCTGGGATATCCGTGGCCTCGATCGCCAGGGTCGACTGGTGCCCCCCTACACCGCTGAATCTTCGCCTGAGCTGGTGAAACGGGGAGTCATACCGTTCAACCTTTTTCATGCCGGATTCATCCATCCCAATTACCCGGTGGTTGCCAGGTCGGTGCTCAATGGCCGATCCGGGGTGGTCGATGTTACCAATATCGGCGGCTCGCGCAAGTTCATGGCTTATGCGCCGATCGCCTTTGACCGCGGCGACTTTGCCCGGAGCGGCATCTTCGGCGGGGTGACCATCGGTGCCGAAGTGAACCAGTTCCACAAGGCCGCCACCGCGACCTCCACTGTTATCCGCCGGGAGATCACCCGATTCGTCAGCAAGTCCTTTCTGATCGTCGCCGTGACCGGCCTGCTCGTCCTGTATGCCGCTTGGCTTCTGTCGCGCAGCATTGCCCGCCCCATGCTGCGCCTCATCGACGGGACCAGGGCGATGGCCCAGGGAACCCTTACGACCGAGGTGCCGGTGACTTCCGGAGACGAGGTGGGTCAATTGACCGAATCGTTCAATGCCATGGCGCGCGAACTCAACTTTCGCCGCGAGCGGCTGCTGGGGACACTGGAGGATTTGCGTCGTTCCCGTCAGGAGATCCTTCGGGAGCGCAACTTCAAGGAGACGATCGTCGAGAACATCGAGGCAGGCATCCTGACTCTCGATGCCGACGATCGGGTGACGTCGGTCAATGGGCCGGCGCAGCAAATACTGGCCCTGCCCGGCCAGGTCGCCGCCATCCCGGTCAGCCACCTGCTCGCGGCCTGGCCGGAGCTGCTTGCCGCCCTCGAAACCGCCCGCTGCAATCCCGAAAGCGACCGCTGGAGTCGCTACGTCGATGCCGAGCGGGGCGGGCGAACCGTAAACGTCCGCCTGGCGCTCCACCCGCTGCAGTTCGGCGAGGAAGGCGGCCGCATCCTCACCATCGAGGATCTCACCGAGCGGGTCAACGTGCGCAGAACCATGGGGCGGATGGAGCGGTTGGCCTCTCTCGGCCGGCTTTCGGCAGGGATTGCCCACGAGATACGCAACCCCCTGACGGGCGTGAGCCTGCTGCTCGACGAACTGCATGATCGTCTGCTCAACCAGCCCGCCGACCAGACCCTGATCCGACGCTCCCTGCAAGAGATCGAGCGCCTGGAGGGGCTGGTCGGCGAACTGCTCAATTTCGCCTCCTCACCGCAGGGCCGGCTCGAGCCCGGCGATGTCGGCGAAGTTCTGCGTGATACTCTCTTCCTGGTGAAGAAGCAATGCCAGCGGGCCGGGGTCGAGTTGGTCGAGGAGATGGATGCGGCCTTCCCGCCATTTCCCCTCGACCGCGACAAGCTGAAACAGGCTTTCCTCAATCTCTTGTCCAACGCCCTTGAAGCGATGCCTGCCGGCGGTACGTTGACAGTCACGGCCCGTGTTGGAGAAGACGGCGTGCGGGTGGCGATCCGGGACACCGGCGAGGGAATGCCGGCCGACCGACTCCCCCTGATTTTTGAGCCCTTCTACACCAGCAAGGAGGAAGGGACGGGACTCGGACTCTCGATTACGCACAATATTATTTCCGACCACGGTGGCCGGATCGAGGTGAGCAGTCGTCCCGGCCAGGGGAGTATCTTTGTTGTCTGTTTCCCTCCTGGCAATGATCGAGTTGCCGTCTGAGCAGAAATGTTCGAAAACCCGCCACTCCTCCCCCCCCGATCCTGACTTCGAACACCCCTTTTTTACCTTAAGGCGCATCATTTACTTTTAATGTGGCGAAAATCCACCATTTTTTCTGTTGCCTTTCCTGTAGGACAGTCCTAACATCTCCTGCGTATACAAAACCCTATTTTTCGGAATCTCTTCTCCCTGACAAGCGGTCTATGGCGGAGAGGTCGTCTGGAGCGCGCATGGAAAAAATCCTGATCGTCGATGATGAAGCCTTTATCCGCGAGAACCTCGAACGGATTCTGGCCGAGGATGGCTACCGCCCCTTTTCGACCGACAGCGGCGACGAGGCGATCAAGCAGGTTGCCGAAGAGGAAGTCGACCTGGTGCTGCTCGATTTAAACCTTGGTACCAAGAGCGGCCTCGACGTCCTCGCCTCGCTGCGGGAGGTCGACCCCGACGTCCTTGTGATCATCATCACCGGCTACGGTACCGTTGAGAGTGCCGTCGAGGCACTCAAGATGGGGGCCTACGACTATATCAAAAAGCCGTTCAAGGCCGACGCCATCCGGCTGATCGTCCGGCTGGCCCTCGAGACCCAGAGTCTGCGCCGCGAAGTACGTCACCTTCGCCGGGAGGAGAAAGGGAAAGCTCTGCCCGGTTCGGCGGACATGATCGGGGCCAGTCCCCAACTGCTTCAGATCTACAGGCAGGTGCGAGAGGTTGCCAAGCACGAGACCGCCACCGTGCTGATCACCGGCGAGTCCGGCACCGGCAAGGAACTGGTCGCCCGGGCCATCCACAACCTTTCTCCGCGCAAGGAACGCCCCTTTATCGAGATCAACTGCGGCTCGCTCCCCTTCAATCTGCTGGAAACGGAACTTTTCGGTCACGAGCGAGGCGCCTTCACCGATGCCAAGACGCGCAAGATAGGCCTCTTCGAGGAGTCCAACGGGGGGACCATCTTCCTCGACGAGATTGGCGAGATGGACATGAACCTCCAGGTCAAGCTGCTGCGGGTCCTGGAGGATCGCAAGATCCGCCGGCTCGGCGGCGTCCGCAATATCGACATCGACGTGCGGGTTGTTGCTGCCACCAATCGCAACCTGAAGGAGGCGATCGAGGAAAAGGTGTTCCGCGAGGACCTCTACTACCGGCTCAACGTCTTCCCGATCCATGTGGCGCCGCTGCGAGAACGCCGTGAGGATATTCCGCCGCTGCTCGACTATTTCATCAAGCGGTTCAGCCGCGAATTCAACAAGCGGATCCGCGAGGTCTCCCGCGATGCCCTCGACCTGCTGATGCGCTACCACTGGCCCGGCAATGTTCGCGAGCTGCGCAATGTGGTGGAGCGGGTCTGCATCATGTGCAACGCCGAGGTGATCACTCCCGATTTTCTGCCACGGGAGATCTGGGGCGAGGCGCCGCGCAAGGAGATGCCGCTCTCCTTCGAAATCCCGCCCGAGGGGATACTGCTTGAGGATATGGTTTGCGAGATCGAAAAGGAACTGATCGCCAAAGCGCTCAAGATCACCGGCAGCAACGTGGCGAAAACGTCCAGGCTGCTGAATGTCCCGCGGGGAACGCTGC
>DATBML010000151.1:0-4630 GCA_036554885.1 Desulfuromonadales bacterium | reverse complement strand
TCGGCCTCGACCACGTGGTGCTGGTCAAGGTCGCCTCGACTGCGGTAGTGACGCAACTGCTTGGCGGCGGCCGGGAGGAGATCGTCAACGCCCTCTCCAATGCCTGGATCGACGGGCAAGCCTTGCGCACCTACCGTCACGCCCCCAACGCCGGCTCGCGCAAATCATGGGCGGCCGGCGACGCCACCAGCCGCGCCGTGCGCCTGGCCCTGCTCACCCTGGCCGGGGAGTCGGGCTGCCCGAGCGCCCTCTCTGCACCGACCTGGGGCTTCTGCGACGCTCTCTTTGGCGGCAAGCGCCTGCGCTTTCAGCGTCCCTACGGCTCCTACGTCATGGAGAACGTCCTGTTCAAGATCGCCTTCCCCGCCGAGTTCCACGCCCAGACCGCCGTCGAGGCGACCTTCGCCCTCCACCCCCAGGTCCGGGAGCGGCTGGAGGAGATTGAGCGGATCGTCCTCACCACCCAGGAGTCGGCGGTGCGCATCATCAGCAAGAGCGGTCCCCTCTACAACCCGGCCGACCGTGACCACTGTCTACAATACATGGTCGCCGTCGGCCTGATCTTCGGCGAGTTGACCGCCGACCATTACGAGGACGAGGTTGCCGCCGACCCGCGCATCGACGCGCTGCGGGCGAAGATGGAGGTGGTGGAGGAGCCGCGCTACAGCCGCGACTACCTCGACCCGCAGAAGCGCTCCATCGCCAACGCCGTGCAGGTCTTCTTCAAGGACGGCTCGCAGACGGAGAAGGTGGAGGTCGAGTACCCCGTCGGCCACCGTCGCCGGCGCGCCGAGGGTCTGCCTCTCCTCAGCGAGAAGTTTCGCCGCAACCTCGCCACCCGCTTCCCGAAGAAGCGGGCCGAGGCGCTCGTCGAGCTCTGCCTCGAGGCCGGGAGGCTGGAGACGATGGCGGTGCAGGAGTTCGTTGAGCTTTGGATGATATGAGGCCGCTGCCGCAACCTGCTATTCTGGAATGACGAAGGTTTGACTGCCCAGAACGAATTCGGAGGCGCCTTGAAGGGGAGTCCGAAGGCGAAATACCGCTTCCCCTGGCGTCCGGGAAACCGCTTCCGGCTGCTGGTGGATGGCGATCGCTTTTACGCGGCCATGATCGAAAGCATCGGCGCGGCGCAGCGCTTCGTCCTGCTGGAAATGTATCTCTTCGAGTCGGGAGGGGTCGCCGGGCGTTTCATCGGCGCCCTTGCCGAGGCGGCGTCGCGGGGGGTTCGCGTCTGCCTGCTGCTCGATGGATTCGGCGCTCTCGGTCTGGACAAGAAGGACCGTCAGCGTCTGGTCGCGGGCGGGGTTGAGCTGTTCTTCTATAACCCCCTCCGCACCGGCGGCGGGCACGGCAATCTATTTCGCGACCATCGCAAATTGCTGCTGATTGACGGCGTCGTCGCCTTTACCGGGGGCGCCGGCATCGCCGATGAGTTCGACCCCGGCCTTAACCCGGACCGCTACTGGCACGAGACGATGCTGGAGATCCGTGGCCCCGTCGTTCGCGACTGGCAGACCTTGTTCATCGAGGTCTGGAACCGCTGGTCCGACCGCTCCCTGCAGCTTCCCTCCTTGCCCTCTGTGAGGGAGAGTGGCGGCCAGCGCGGCCGGGTGGTCGCTCAGAGGCGTTTTCCCGGTCGTTCCGAGGTGATGCGCTCGCACATCAGCCGCATCCGTGGCGCCAAGCGGCGGGTCTGGCTTGCCACCGCCTATTTCGTGCCATCCTGGAAGCTGCGCCGCGCCTTGCGCCATGCCGTCGACAAAGGGGCCGATGTGCGCCTGCTGCTTCCCGGGCCGCTGTCCGACCATCCGGCGGTCCGCCACCTTGCCTGTCGCCACTACGAGAGTCTGCTGCGGGCAGGGGTGCGCATCTTCGAGTACCAGCCCCGCTTTCTGCATGCCAAGGTCCTTCTCTGCGACGACTGGGTCAGCATCGGCTCGAGCAACCTCGACCGCTGGAACTATCGCTGGAACCTGGAGGCCAATCAGGAGCTGGCCGACCCAGAACTCGCCGACCAGGTGCAGGCACTCTTCGAGGACGATTTTGGCCACTGCCTGGAGATCGCCTACACCGACTGGCGCCATCGGGCCTGGAACCGTCGGCTGCTGGAGTGGGTCTGGACCAGGGTCTCCGGGATTCTCGACTGGTTCACGGAGAAGAGGCGCAACCGCCCGGGTTCCGGGTGATAATGTTGCCGGCCGGTTCAATGGAAACAATGAAACGGGGCCCGTCATGCGACAGGCCCCGTTTCGTTGCGCGGCGGACGATAACGGAACCTCGTCAGACCTGGGCACTTCTTTGCGGCAGCCGCACGCGGAAGGTCGACCCCTGACCCTTTTCACTTTCCACCGTGATGCTGCCGCCGTGGGCCTGGACGATGCCGTAGGAGACCGAAAGGCCGAGGCCGCTGCCTCTGGCCCGGGTAGTGAAAAAGGGGTCGAAGATCTTGTCGCGGATTTCGCGCGGGATGCCGGGGCCGCTGTCGGCAACGGTGATCTCGACCATCGCGCCGTCCGGGCGGCTGGTGACCGTGAGCGTACCGTTGCCGGCCATCGCCTGCAGGGCGTTGACGATGATGTTGATGAAGACCTGGCGCAGCCGCTCGGCATCTCCTTCCAGCAGGGAGAGTTGCGGGTCGAAGCGGCGTTCGATGTGCACCTCGCCAAGGGGGGCGAGGTGGCCCGCCTGGGCGAGGATTTCTTCGAGCAGCGCATTCGGCTGGAGCATTCCGCGGTGCAGGCTCTGTTTGCGGGCGAAGGCCAGCATGTTCTGGGTGATCAGGGAGATTCGCTCGGTCTGGCGCAGAATTTCCTCGGCCTCCTCCTGGCCGGGGACATCGTCCGGCAGGTTCATCAGCAGAATCTCGACGTTGCCGCGGATGATCGCCGCCGGGTTGTTGATTTCGTGGGCGACCCCGGCCGCCAGGGCGCCGATCGCCGCCAGTTTTTCGGCCCGGGCCAGTTCCTCCCGGACCTGGATCAGCTGCAGACTCTTCTCTTCGAGCAGGGCTGTCCGCTCCTCCACCTTGCGCTCGAGTTCCTGGTTGAGGCTCTGGAGCTGACGGTCGCGCAGCTTGAGGGCGCTGGTCATGCGGTTGAAGGTGGCGGTGAGATGACCGATTTCGTCGCGGCCGGGTGCCGGCAGGGCCACGTCCCACCGGCCGGCGGCCACCTGGTCGGCGCCGGCGGCCAGTTCGAGGATCGGGCGCGACAGGCGCCTTGAGAGGCTGCGGGCCAGCAGGTAGCCGACGGCGCTGCCGAGCAGCAGCAGGCCGAGAAGGATCAGCGAGGCCCGGGTCTTGAGGGCAGCGAAGGGCATCTCCAGCAGGCCGACGTAGAGGGCGCCGATGGCCTTGCCGCTCTGGTCGAAAAAGGGCTCGTAGGCGGTCAGGTACCAGCGGTCGACGACCTTGGCCCGGGCCAGCCAACCTTCCCGGCGCTCCAGAACCGCGGCACTGACCTCCGGCGAAAGGCGCGTGCCGAGAGCCCGCGCCCCGCTGCTCAGGCGGATGGTGGTCGCCACCCGCAGGTCTTCGATGAAAATGGTGGCGCTGCCCACCTCGATCCCCTGATAGGTCTCGTTGCCGTAAACGATTTCCCGGATGCGGTCGACCAGGGCCAGGTTGCCGTTGAGCAGAATCCCCCCGTAGAGACAGCCGACGACCGCCCCATGCCGGTCGGTGACCGGGGCGGCGGCGACCAGGAAGAGGCCGCGGCCTTCGACGGCGGGCAGCGTCTGCCCGGCGGCCGGATGCCGTTCGATCCTGGCCCGTTCGGCGAGGGTCTTCCCTTCCCGCGGCAGCAGTTCGGCTTCGAACAGGGCGGCGCCGGAATAGGCCTCCCCCGCCAGCGCCGAACCGATGAAGGGGAGGGCCGGCCGGTCGCCGCCGCTGTCTTCAGGGTTGGCGCCCCGCACCAGCACCGCCCCGTCCGCTCCCGTCAGGGTCAGGATGTCGAGGCCCTGACGCCGGCCGACCTCGGCAAGTTCGTGGCGCAGCCGCTCCCGGTCTCCCGCCTGGACCGCTTCTACCAGACCGCTGCTGTGAGCGGTGAAACTCACCACGTCCTCGATCTGCAGCCCCAGGGTGCGGAAGACCTCCCGCGCCGCGTTCAGGTCGTTACGGACCTTTTTCTGCGCCTCGCCGACGATCCAGGCGTTGATGAGGTAAAAGGCAGCCAGGGCGACCAGGAAGAGGATGATGATCAGGGGAACGAGGGCCGACAGGGTCAGCTTGCCGCGGATCGAAATGGGGGGGAGGGAAAGACGGCGCATCACACCCTGTCCCGAGGATCGGCCTGGGTCAGCTGGAAATCCTTGATCTTGCGGTCGAGCGTCTTGCGGGTGACGCCGAGCAACTGGGCGGCCCGGGACTTGTTCCAGGCGGTTTCCTGCAGGGCCCGCAGCACCTGCCCCCGCTCGGCCTCGCGCAGGTTCAGGGCCGGGGGTGCCATGGCGGTCCCGGGCGTTCTCGGCGGGCTGCCGACGCGGCGGAAGGGGAGGAGGGCGGCGGTGATCGTCTCGCCGCGGGCGAGGATCGCGCAGCGCTCGATCACGTTCTCCAGCTCCCGGACATTGCCCGGCCAGCGATAGGCCTGCATCGCGGCGAGGGCATCGGGGGCCAGTCCCTTGA
>DATBML010000143.1:0-3328 GCA_036554885.1 Desulfuromonadales bacterium | reverse complement strand
TCAAGTTTTCTATCTCAATGACACGCTTCGCCACATCTCCGGAATTCCCTCTGGTTTCAATATTCAGGCGCAGCAGCGGCTCGGTGTTCGAACCGCGCAGATTGAAGCGCCAGTCGTCGAATTCGACGCTCAGGCCGTCGGTCCGGTCGATCGCCGGACTCAGCGGCTGGTAGTGGGAAAGCACCCGGTCCAGGGTGGCAGCGATGTCGTTGACCCGGTAATTGATCTCGCCGCTGCAGGGAAATGCGGCCATCCGCTCGGCCACGAGATCGGACAAACTTCGCCCGGACTGGGATATGAGTTCTGCGACCAGCAGCCAGGGGATCATGCCGCTGTCGCAGTAGGCGAATTCGCGGAAGTAGTGGTGAGCGCTCATCTCGCCGCCGTAGACGGCGTCCTCGGCCCGCATCCGCTCCTTGATGAAGGCGTGGCCGGTCTTGCTCTGCACCGGCACGCCTCCCGCTGCCCGGACGACCTCGACGGTGTTCCAGGTCAGGCGCGGGTCATGGATGATCCTGGCGCCGGGATGGCGGACCAGGATGGCGGCGGCGAGCAGGCCGACGATGTAGTACCCCTCGATGAATTCCCCGCGCTCGTCGAAAAGGAAGCAGCGGTCGAAATCTCCGTCCCAGGCAATGCCAAAATCGGCGCCATGGACGCGCACCGCATCGGCGGTGGCGGAGCGGTTCTCCGGCAACAGCGGGTTAGGGATGCCGTTCGGAAAAGTGCCGTCCGGTTCGTGGTGGACGCGGACGAACTCGAAGGGGAGGTGCGGGGCCAGCTGGTCGATGATCGGTCCGGCGCAGCCGTTGCCGGCATTGACCACGACTTTCAGCGGCTTGAGGGCCTTGCTGTCGACGTAGCCGAGCAGGTGCCGGATATAACGGTCCCGGAAACTGCCGGCCGCAATCCGCCCCTGGCGGGCGGCCGGCGGGAATTCACCCGCCTCCGCCAGTGCCCGGATGGCATGCAGCCCGGTATCGCCGCTGATCGGCTTCGCTCCCGCCCGCACCATCTTCATGCCGTTGTAGTCCATCGGGTTGTGGCTGGCGGTGACGACGATGCCGCCGTCGAAACCGCCGTCGAAGGTGGCGTGGTAGATCTCCTCGGTGCCGCAAATGCCGATGTCGACGACATCAGCGCCGCCGTCGGCAAGGCCCCTGGCCAGGGCGGCGCAGAGTGCCGCGCTGGTAAGCCGTATGTCACGGCCGACCACTACCCGGACCGGACGGAGAAACCCGGCGCAGGCCCGGCCGATCCGCCAGGCGATCTCTTCATTCAATTCGTCGGGAACCCGTCCGCGGATGTCGTAAGCTTTAAAACAAGTCAGATTCATCATCAGGAAATGGTCCTTGCTAATATCGTCACTTGTCACTCGTCACCATCCCGCTCAGCTCCGGCCGTAGCTGTCCTCGAACCGGACGATGTCATCCTCACCGAGGTAGCTCCCCGACTGCACCTCGATCAGCTCCAGCGGGATTATCCCCGGGTTCTCCAGCCTGTGAGTCACGCCGAGGGGGATGTAGGTCGACTGGTTCTCGCTGAGCATCAGCACCTCTTCCCCCTTGGTGATCTTCGCCGTTCCCTTGACCACGATCCAGTGCTCGGCGCGATGGTGGTGCATCTGCAGCGACAGGGTGGCCCCGGGCTTGACCATGATCCGCTTGACCTGGAATCGCTCGGCGCTGTCGATGCTCTCGTAGGAGCCCCAGGGGCGGAAGACCCGGCGGTGCAGGATCGCCTCGCTGCGGCCTTGCGTTTTCAGCTGCTGGACGATCTCCTTGACGTCCTGCACCCGGTCCTTGTGGACAACCAGTACCGCGTCGGCGGTTTCCACGACCACATGATCGCTGATCCCTACCGCCGCCAGCAACCGGCTTTCGGCATGCAGGTAGCAGTTCCGGACGTCCCTGGTCAGGACGTCGCCGTAGACCAGGTTGCCCGCGCCATCCCGCTCGCCGACCTCCCAGAGGGCTGACCAGGAGCCGACGTCGCTCCAGCCCGCATCGAGGGGGATGATCATGGCGTCACCGGTTTTTTCCATGACGGCGTAATCGATCGAGTCGCCGGGGCAGGCGGCAAAGGCCCGGGCGTCGAGGCGGACGAAGTCGAGATCCGGCACCGCGCGGTCGCAGGCCTGCCGGCAGGCTTCGACGATTGCGGGAGCGAATTTCTCCAGTTCCTGCAGATATCGCGAGGCCCGGAACATGAACATGCCGCTGTTCCAGTAGTACTCGCCCGAGGCGACGTAGCGCTGCGCCGTTGCCAGGTCGGGCTTTTCGACGAATTCGATGACGGCGTACGCCGTCGCGTCATTTGCAAAACTGTCATTGGTCATTGGTTTTTGGCCGTTGGTTTCTGACAAATGACCAGTGACCGATGACAAATGACAACCTTTATCCGCCCTTATGTAGCCGTAACCGGTCTCCGGGCCGGTGGGGACGATGCCGAAGGTGATCAGCTTGCCGGCGCGGGCGAAGGGAACGGCGGCCTCCACGGTCCGGCAGAGGACCGCCGCCTCCCGGATCACATGGTCGGCGGGAAGGACCAGCAGAACGGGGTCATCCCCGGCCGCCAGCGCCCGCAGCGCCGCGACCGCCACCGCCGGCGCGGTATTCCGGCCGACCGGCTCGAGGAGGATGGCCGAGGCGGCGCGCTCGACCTGCCGCAACTGCTCGGCGACCATGAACCGGTGGTTCTCGTTGCAGACGACGATCGGGCTGGCCAGCCCTGCGACCTCGGACAACCGGGTGATGGTGTTCTGCAGCATGGTCTGCGTCCCCACCAGGGGCAGAAGCTGCTTCGGGTACATCTCCCGGGACAGCGGCCAGAGCCGGGTGCCGGCGCCGCCGGAAAGAATCACTGGGACGATCATGCCAAAACCTCCAGATTCATTGTCATTGGTCATTGGGTAAAGGCGTCATTGGTTTTGGCTGGTGACAAGTGACGTGTGACCTGTGCCCAATGACGATTTCAACAAACAGACGCCTCATTTTCTGAACGTCTCCAGGTGATCGAGGAACCACTGGTAGGTCTTTTCGACTCCGTCCCGAAGCGGGGTCTGCGCCTGCCAGCCCAGGCTCCGCAGGCGCGAGACATCGAGGAGCTTGCGCGGGGTGCCGTCGGGCTTGGTGGGGTCGAAGACCAGTTTTCCGGGATACCCGACCACTTTGGCGATCAGCTCGGCGAGCTCCCGGATGGTCATGTCCTCCCCGGTCCCGATGTTGGCGAAGCAGGGCTTGGGGTAGGCGGTGAACTCGGTGGCGACGGCATCCTCGGAGAGGTTCATGATGAAGACGCAGGCCTCGGCCATGTCGTCGACGTGCAG
>DATBML010000139.1:0-5910 GCA_036554885.1 Desulfuromonadales bacterium | reverse complement strand
GTAGACCCGGTGGCCGAAGCCCATCACCTTCTCCTTGCGGCCCAACATCCCCAACAGTGCGGCTTCCGCCTCGTCGGCCGAGGCAAAGCGGGAGATGAGCCGGAACGCCTCCTCGTTGGCGCCGCCGTGCAGCGGGCCGCGCAGGGTGCCGATGGCCGACGTGACTGCCGAGTAGAAGTCGGAGAGTGTCGAGGCGGTCACCCTCGCCGAAAAGGTCGAGGCGTTGAACTCGTGCTCGGCGTAGAGGACCAGGGAGGCGTTGAGCATCTGCCGGTGCAACTCCTCGGGAGCCCGTCCGTGCAGCAGGCGCAGGAAGTGCCCGGCGTGGCTCGCCTCCTCCGTCCCGGTGTCGATCTGTTTCCCGCTGTGGTGGAAGTGATGCCAGTAGCAGAGCATGCCGGGGAAGGCGGCGAGGAGACGGTCGGCGACGTCTCTGGCGCCGAGCCCCTCCCCTTCCGGCTCCATTGTGCCGAAAGCGCTGCAGCCGGTGCGCAGCACGTCCATCGGGTGGGCGCCTGCCGGCAGCTGTTCGAGGACGGTCTTCAGCGCCGCCGGCAGACTGCGCCGCCGGATCAGTCTCTGCCGGTAGGCGGCCAGTTCGTCGGCGGTGGGGAGCCTCTCATAGAGCAGCAGGTAGGCTACCTCCTCGAAGGCGGCCTGGCCGGCAAGGTCGCCGATGGCGTAGCCGCGGTAGTTGAGTCCCAGCCCTTTCTTGCCGACGGTGCTGATGGCGGTGTCGCCGGCGATGACGCCGGCCAGCCCCGGAAACTTATGGGTGTTCGTCATGGCTTCTTCTCCCTGGCAAAGAGCCGGTCGAGTCTCTCCTCCCAGGCGTGATAGCCGAGGAACCGGTAGAGTTCGTCGCGGCTCTGCATGATGTCGACCACGCTCTGTTGCGTCCCCTCCTCGCGGATGGTCCGGTAGACGCGCAGCGCCGCCGCACTCATGGCGCGAAAGGCCGACAGCGGATAGAGGGCGAGGGCGACGCCGGCACCTCTGAGTGCTTCGAGGGTGAACAGGGGGGTGCGGCCGAATTCGGTGAGGTTGGCCAGGATCGGAATGCCGGTCGCCTCGGCGAACTGCCGGTAGTGATCGAGCTCGCCCAGAGCCTCGGGAAAGAGCATGTCGGCGCCGGCATCCCGGTAGCGGCAGGCACGCTCGACCGCCGCCGGCAGCCCCTCGACGGTCACCGCGTCGGTGCGCGCCATGATGACGAAGGCGGGATCGGTGCGGGCATCGACCGCCGCCTTGATCCGGTCGACCATTTCGGCCGCGTCGACCAGCGCCTTGCCGGGCCGATGGCCGCAGCGCTTGGCCGTCACCTGGTCCTCCAGGTGCAGGCCTGCCGCCCCGGCCCTCTCCAGCTCCCGCACCGTTCGGCCGATCATGAGGGCGCAGCCGAAACCGGTGTCGGCGTCGACCAACAGGGGGAGCGAGGTGGCGGCGGTAAGACGGCGCGCCTCATCGAGAACCTCGGTCAGACTCGTCATCCCCAGGTCGGGGAGACCGTGGGAGGCGTTGGCTACCCCGGCGCCGGACAGGTAGAGGGCGCGAAAACCGACGGCCTCAGCCAGGATCGCGGCATAGGCGTTGATCGCCCCCGCCACCTGCAGGGGCCGTTCTTCTTTCAGGGCGGCGCGCAGCCGGCCGCCCGGCGTCAGACGCTCATTCATGGCTGGCTCTCAATCAGGGTTCGCCTACTCTCAAAGCTACCGGAGAAACAGGGCTCGTCAACCCCCGGTGGCTCGGCAGCTCCCCTTGCTAGTCTACAGGCCCGCCGCTATACTAAAATAAAGGTTAAAAAAAGGGCCGATCCGGTACATCGACGTTCGTCGGAAACAGCGACCAGAGGAGAAAGGTCAATGAAAAGGATTCTGGCGATTATTCTGATTCTGGGGCTCACCCTGACCGGTTGTGCTCCTACGATGGGGCCGAAAGAGACGGGGGGAACCGTTGTCGGGGCCGGGGCCGGGGCTCTGCTCGGCTCCCAGATCGGCAGCGGGAGTGGCACCATCGTGGCGGTCGCCATCGGCACCCTGGCAGGCGCACTCATCGGCCAGGGCGTCGGCCAATCGCTCGACCGCGCCGACCAGCTGATGATGGAGCGCAACGCCCAGTACGCCCTGGAGAGCACCCGCACCAACGTGGCGACCACCTGGAGAAACCCGGATACCGGCAATTACGGCGCGATCACCCCCGTCGAGACCTACCGGACCAGCCAGGGGCAGTACTGCCGGGAATACACGCAGACGGTGGTCGTCGGCGGCCGGACGCAGCAGGCCTACGGCACTGCCTGTCGGCAGCCCGACGGCAGCTGGCTGATCGTCAGGTAATCAACCGCCGTTGCCTGGATGTCATCCATGCGGAGGAATTATTATGACTCCACTCCCCTCTTCCTCCGCCCGCCGCGGCCGACTGATGAAGAACGTCGCACTCTGCTGTGCCATGAGCGGCTTCGCTCTGGAGCTGGGTGGCGGCATCACCGGGAACTGGCTGGTCTTCAAGATCGGTCTTTTCCTGTTTCTGTTGGCCTTTCCCCTCTTCTTCCTCGGCCTGTTCCTTGGCCGACGCTGACCACCCCAAAGTCGTAGGGGAGACGCATGCGTCGCCCCTAGCAGGCATGATCAGCAATTTTCCAACTTTTCAATTCGAGCGTTTAAAACTGGAAAGTCTGGTTGGTGGAATGACCGGCGGGCCCTTTCTCTCAGCGCTCCTGACCACTCCTGACCAGAGCCAGGAATTCGGTGAAGGTGGCGACGCCCACTGCCTGCTCCCGGATCTCCTTGACCTTGAAGGTGGTGGCGATATCAGCCAGGATTTCCAGCTGCGCCCCGTCATCGTGAACCGGTGTCAGGATGAGGAAGATGACATGGGCCGGAGTCCCGTCCGGAGCGTCGAAATCGATGCCGGCGCACGACAAACCGACCGTTACCACTGGCATTGCCAGCCCCCGCAGTCGGGCGTGGGGAACGGCCAGGCCGTTGCCGATGCCGGTGGCCATGAGCTGTTCGCGAATCAGGACGCCATCGCAAATCTCGGCCGGGTCGAGGCCGGTGACCTCGGCTGCTGCATTGGCCAGTTCGGTGATCGCCTCCAGCCGGGAGCGGGATCTGAGATGATTGACGAAGGCGCGAGGGGTAAAGAAGTCCGTAAAGCGGCGGGGTTTCTTCAGGTGCAGCACACGCTGCAGCAGCGGACCACTCATCAGGGAGGTGGCCAGGGCCATCACCACCAGCGCGACGAAGAGCCGCTCGCCGATAAGTCCGTACTTGAGGGCGAGTAGCCCCAGGATGATTTCCATGGCGCCACGGGCGTTCATGCCGAAGCCGAGAGCCAACGCCTCGCGGCGGGCAAGACCGCTCAGGCGGCCGGCGAGGCCACAGCCGAGGACCTTGCCGAGGGTGGCAATGACCAGCACGGTGAGCACCAGCAGCAGATCGAAGTGAGCGAGAAAGTTGACCTTCAGGCCGATGCTGGCGAAGAAGAGCGGGGCAAAGATGAAGGAGACGAACTGCTCGATGGTGGCGCGGGTGCGTTCCCGCAGATGTTTGGAGTCGCCAATAGCCACACCGGCCAGAAAGGCGCCGAAAATGGCGTGGATGCCGATCCACTCGGTGAAAGCGGCCGACACCAGGGCAAGCGACAGGGCGAAGCCGAGCACACCGCCAGGCCAGCTCAGGTGCGCATGAATCCACGGGAGGATACGATGGATCAGCCAGCGCCCCACCGTCAGCATGCCGAGGGCAAAACCGAGGGTCAGCCAGATGGTTTGGCCAATGCTCAATGTGTGGGCCGCCCCGGTCCCGAGCATGCCGAGGATGACGGCGAAGATGATCCACCCGACCAGGTCGTTGAAGACGGCGGCAGCCACCACCAGCATCCCCAGGTCGCTGCGGTAGAGGTTGAGGTCCATCAGCGTCTTGGCGATGACCGGCAGCGCCGTGATGGAGAGGGCGGTGGCCATGAACAGGGAAAAGATCAGCGGGTCCGCCCCGGCCTCGCGCCCCATCAGCCGGGGCAAGAACCAGGCGGCGGCGAAGCCAACGGCGAAAGGACCGACGATCCCGGCGATGCCGACGTTGATGGCCGTCTTTCCCTGACGCCAGATGGAAGAAAGATCGACCTCCAGCCCCGCCACCAGCAGAAAGAGGGTGATGGCCAGGGCCATCAGTCCGTCGAGGGCCAACGCCCCGCCCCCCTGCAAGGGGAAGAGGTAGGCGCTCCAGGCGGGGGCGATGGCGCCGAAGACTGTCGGGCCCCAGAGAACGCCGGCCATGATCTCCCCGAGCACCGACGGCAGGTTGAACCGCCGGGCCGTCTCGCCGAGAAGCCGGGCGGAAGCCAGCAGCAGGCCGAGGGCCAGGAACATGGCGGTGATTTCGCTGTGGGTCAGGGTGCTCATGGCTGCCTCGCTTCGAGGACTTCAGCATAGCCAAGTTTTTCCGGAACTGCAAAGACGAAACACCAGAAGGCACAACGAAAAAGGGGGCGGTCGGATGACCGCCCCCGGGAAGTTGCCTGCCGAGCCGGCGTCAGGATTTCTTCCATTCCGCCAGTTTTTCCTTGGCTTTTTTCGCTTCTTCCGACAGCGGAAAGGTGTCGGCCAGCTTCTGCAGAATGACCCGGGCATTCTTCAAGTCACCCAGTGCATGGAAGGCGAGCCCCTGCTTTAGCAGGGCGGCGGCGACCTTGGGATGGTCGCCGTACTTCTGGATGACATCCTGGAACTGGAGTATGGCATTTTCGTACTTCTTTTCGCCGTACCATCCCTCGCCGATCCAGTACATGGCGTTCACCGCCAGCTCGTGTTTCGGGTAACGCTGCAGAAACTCCTGCAGCAGCTGCCGGCCGCCGGCAAAATCCCCCTTTTTCTGAATCTGCTCCAGTCCTCGCTCGTAAAGGCTCTCGGGCGTTTCCGCCGGGGCCGCCGGCACCGGTAAAGTCCTCGACTGTTCCGTCAGTCGGGCCAGGCGATCCTCCATGGCCGTCACCTTGAGGGCAAGGTCGTCTCGCACCAGAGACAGATCCTCCCTCATCTGGGTGCGGTCCCGCGCCATATCCTCGATACGTCCGTTGACCGACTGGAATTCAACCCGCAACGTGTCGAGCCCCGCCTGCAGATCGGCCTGCTGCCGGGTGAGCAGATCAAGACGCTCCCTTCCTTGCCGATCATCCTTCAAGCCGACCACACTGCGCTCGATTTCGGCGAGCCGCCGCTTCATCTCCTGCAGGTCGCTCTCCATGCTCAGCTGCCGCTGCGTCGGAATGCAGCCGGTGACCGTTCCCAGAAGAACCAGTACTATTCCTGTTCTCTTCCATCCGTTCAAAACGCGCCTACCTCCCACAGATAGTCGAAGACCGCGCCATCAGCGCGGCCTTCGACAGCCAATTTGTTACTTTACCACCTTGAACTCGGCACGGCGGTTCTGGGCCCATGCCTCTTCAGCCTGACCCGGAGCGAGAGGCCGCTCCTCGCCATAAGAGATGGTCGAGAGGCGCCCGGAATCGATGCCAAGGGAAACGAGATAGCTCTGCGCCGCCTGGGCACGGCGCTCGCCGAGGGCCAGGTTGTACTCGTCGGAGCCCCGCTCGTCGCAGTGGCCCTCGATAACCACCTTGGCCCCGGGATTGGCCTGCATCCAGGAAGCATTGCCGGCCAGGATTTCCCGCGCCTGGTCGCTGAGGGTGTGCTGGTCGTAGGCGAATTGAATGCGCTGCAGGCCAGCCACGGTGGCCAGCTCGGGGGCAACCGGCATTTCCGTTACGGCCTGCTCCTGAAGCCCCGGCACCGGCTGGGCCGGCATCTCGGAAACCACCGGTTTTTCGACTGCCGGCGGCGGCGTGGGAGCAACCGCTTCGGGGGCCGGTTTCTTGGCGCAGCCGGCAGCCAGCAGGGCCGTCATGGTTGAG
>DATBML010000112.1:0-2744 GCA_036554885.1 Desulfuromonadales bacterium | reverse complement strand
CCGGCAGTTTGTCGTACTCCATGACGTTGACGGGGATCGGTTCCCCGACGTGGAAAATCGTCAGTTGGGCATCGCCGAGATCGCGGGCCACTTTCGCCGCGTACTCCAACGCCCGTTCCGAAGCCCCCGAACCGTCCACCGCCACCAGAATTTTGTGTGTCATCGTTTGCCTCCCCGCGGGATTTGAACCTCTTTATGAGCCCAGTATAGCAGTGCGCTCCGGCATTGCAACGCGCGGAAAAGACAACAGTTTGGTGCAATGGGCAGTCGTTTGCGCCGTCGCAGGGGGCTTGGCCGGAAGGATTGAAGGGTGGACCGCTTCTGTTAAGCTGTTCTCAAATTCCTTGCGGAGGCAATGCCATGGCGCGCAAAGAGCTCATCCTGTGGTTCGACCAGATCGTCATGAAGGATGTCCCCCGGGTGGGCGGCAAGAACGCCTCGCTGGGGGAGATGGTTCGCAGTCTCTCTCCGGCAGGAGTGAGAATCCCCGATGGTTTCGCCGTCACTGCCGATGCTTACCGCTGCTTCATTTCTGAGGCCGGCCTCGAGCCGCAGCTGCGGGAGTTGCTCGGCAAACTCGACACGGAAACGATGAAAAACCTCGCCGCCATCGGTCGCCGGGTACGCCGGATGCTGCGCTCCGCTCCGCTGCCCGACGCTCTGGAGGAGGCTATCCGCAAGGCCTACCGACAGCTTGAGGCCGGGTACGGCGAGGAGTGCGACGTGGCGGTGCGCTCCAGCGCCACCGCCGAGGATCTGCCGGAAGCTTCCTTTGCCGGCCAGCAGGAGACCTACCTGAACATTCGCGGCGAGGAGGAGTTGCTCGAGGCGGTTCGGCGCTGTTTCGCTTCGCTGTTCACCAACCGGGCCATATCCTACCGGCACGACCAGGGGTTCGATCATTTCGATGTGGCCCTCTCGGTCGGCGTGCAGAAGATGGTGCGGGCCGACAAGGGCTGCGCCGGGGTACTCTTCACCATCGACACCGAATCGGGCTTTCCCGACGTGGTGCTGATCAATGCCGCCTGGGGGCTCGGCGAAAACGTGGTGCGCGGGGCGGTCAACCCCGACGAATACTATGTCTTCAAGCCGACTCTGAAAAAAGGATGTCGGCCGATCATCGGCAAGAACCTGGGGAGCAAGGAGAGGAAGATCGTCTACAGCGAAGAGGGGGGGAAGGGGACGACCCGTGAGGTGGAGGTTGCAGCCGAGGACCGGCGGCGTTTTTGCCTGGCGGACGCGGAAGTTATCGAACTGGCGCGCCTCGCCTGCGCCATTGAGGACCACTATGGCCGGCCGATGGACATCGAGTGGGCGCGCGACGGCGAAACCGGCGAACTCTACATCCTCCAGGCTCGGCCTGAGACCGTCCAGTCGCTGCGGCAAGAGAACGTGCTTGAAACCTATCGACTGGCAGGGGAGGGGGAGGTTCTGGCGCGCGGCAAGAGCGTCGGCAGCAAGATTGGCGCTGGTCGCGCCCTGGTGATCAAGGACGCGCACCAGATCGACCGTTTCGAGAAGGGATGCGTCCTCGTCACCGGCATGACTGACCCCGACTGGGAGCCGGTGATGAAGAGGGCGGCCGCCATCGTCACCAATCGCGGCGGCCGCACCTGCCATGCCGCCATCGTCAGCCGCGAACTGGGGATCCCCTGCGTCATCGGCACCGGCGATGGGACGGAGAGGATTCCGGATGGCACGGAGGTGACCGTCTCATGTGCGCAGGGAGAGGCGGGCCTCGTCTACCGCGGGCACCTCGAGTATGCGGTGGAGAAGGCCGACCTCGCTGAACTGGCCCGTCCCCGCACGGCGATCATGATGAACCTCGGCGATCCGGGGCAGGCCTTCGCCCTCTCGCGCATTCCCAATGACGGCGTGGGCCTCGCCCGCCTCGAGTTCATCATCAACACCGCCATCCAGGCGCATCCGCTGGCTTTGCTCCATCCGGAGCGGGTCGAGGAGAGCAAGGTGCGGCGACGTCTGGCCGAGTTGATCGCCGGTTATGCGAACGGCGGCGAGTTTTTTGTCGACCGGCTGGCCCGGGGGGTGGCGACCATCGGTGCCGCCTTCTATCCCCGCGATGTGATCGTGCGGATGAGCGATTTCAAGAGCAATGAGTACGCCGGCCTGCTCGGCGGTTCGGCCTTCGAGCCGGCCGAGGCCAATCCGATGATCGGCTTCCGCGGCGCCTCCCGCTATTACGACGAGCGCTACCGGGAAGGCTTCCTGCTCGAATGCGCCGCAATGCGTAAAGTGCGCGGGGAGATGGGGCTGACCAATGTCAAGCTGATGATCCCCTTCTGTCGTACAGTGGACGAAGGGCGGAAGGTCCTGGCCGAGATGGCCACACACGGGTTACGGCGGGGTGAGAACGGGCTGGAAGTGTACGTGATGTGTGAACTCCCCAGCAATGTCATTCTGGCCGAGGCCTTTGCCGAGATCTTCGATGGCTTTTCGATTGGCTCCAACGACCTGACGCAACTCGTGCTGGGCGTTGATCGCGACTCGGCGATTGTGGCACACCTCTTTGACGAACGTGACCCGGCGGTCAAGGCCATGATCGCCAGTGTCATCAAGACTGCGAAGGCCACGGGACGCAAGATTGGCCTCTGCGGACAGGCGCCAAGCGACTACCCGGAATTTGCCCAGTTCCTGGTTGAGCAGGGTATTGAGAGTATCTCGTTGAACCCGGATGCGGTGCTCAAAACGCTCCAGGTGATAGCGGAGATGGAACAAACGTGCAC
>DATBML010000102.1:0-9272 GCA_036554885.1 Desulfuromonadales bacterium | reverse complement strand
GGTGGAGGATACCGTCCGGTTGAGGAAGTCGCGGTCGTGGCTGACCAGGAAGAGCGTTCCCTGGAAGTCGGCGAGCAGTTCCTCGAGCAGGTCGAGGGTCTCCAGATCGAGGTCGTTGGTCGGCTCATCGAGGACCAGCACGTTCGCCTCGCGGGTGAAAAGCCGTGCCAGCAGCAGACGGTTGCGCTCGCCGCCGGAGAGGATGCGCACCGGCGTGCGGGCCCGGTCGGGGGTGAAGAGAAAGTCCTGCAGGTAGCCGTAGACGTGGCGCGCCTGGCCGCCAACCACCACCGAGTCCTGATCGCCGGAGAGGTTCTGCTGCACCGTCTTGTCCGGGTCGAGCTGTTCGCGCAACTGGTCGAAATAGAGGACCTGCAGGTTGGTGCCCAACCGCACTTCGCCTTTATCAGGCTTGAGTTCACCGAGCAGCAGCCTGAGCAGGGTGGTTTTGCCGACGCCGTTCGGGCCGATGATGCCGATGCGGTCGCCGCGCAGGACACTGGTGGAGAGGTTGCGGATGAGCGGCTCGCCCTCGTAGCTGAAGTTCAGGCTCTTCACCTCGGCCACCAGCCGGCCGCTGCGTTCGGCCTCCTGCAATTGCAGCCGGGCGGTGCCGGTGCGCTCGCGCCGCTGCCGCCGCTCCTCGCGCATCGCCTTCAGCGCCCGCACTCGCCCCTCGTTGCGGGTGCGCCTGGCCTTGATCCCCTGGCGGACCCAGACCTCCTCCTGGGACAGCTTTTTATCGAAGCGGGCCCACTCCAGGGCCTCGGCATGCAGCAGCTCCTCCTTGCGCAGCAGGAAGGTGTCGTAGCCGCCGGCGACGTCGAGCAGGCGGCCGCGGTCGAGCTCGACGATGCGGGTCGCCAGCGCCCGCAGAAAGGCTCGGTCGTGGGTAACGAAAAGCAGGGTGATGCCGGTGCGCAGCAGATATTCCTCGAGCCAGCCGATCGACTCGATGTCGAGGTGGTTGGTCGGCTCGTCAAGCAGCAGCAGGTCGGGCTCGGCGGCGAGCGCCCGGGCGAGCAGCACGCGCCGTTTCACGCCGCCGGAGAGGCTGGCGAGCGGCGCATCCGCCTCCAGCTTGAGGCGGGTCAGCATCTGCTCGATGCGCTGCTGCAGCGGCCAGCTGCCGGCGCCGTCGAGGGCATGCTGGACGTCTAGCAGCTGCGGCAGCAGGCTCTGATCGCCGCTCATCTCCAGTTGCCGGCTGAGGGCATGGTAGCGGCAGAGCGCCTCTCCCGGCGGGCCGAGGCCGCCGGCCACGACCTCGAAGACGCTGCCCTGCAGCTCCTGCGGCACGTCCTGCGGCAGGCTTGCCACTTGCAGCCCCTGCTGGCGGTCGATGATGCCGGCATCCGGCGTCACTTCGCCCGCCACCAGGGCGAGCAGGGACGACTTGCCGGCGCCGTTGCGGCCCAGCAGGCAGATGCGTTCTCCCCGTTCCACCTGCAGGCTCGCCCCGTCGAGCAGGGGGGCGCCGCCGAAGGCGAGGGTGACGTTGCGAAGACTCAGCATGGCCATGTTTCAGTCGTTCCTTGATTTTTTGTTGGGAATACAGAAGACAGAATTCAGAAATCAGAAGAAAGGCCGAAAGCCATTTCTCTTCCGTTTGCGGAGTTTCTGTGCCGACAAGGCATTATGACAGAATCACAGAGATGAAGGAAGGGGCCGGCCTTGGCTACTCGGAATCGGCCTCTGCCGCCAGGACTTCGACGGCCGTCTCCAAGGTGACCTCGCCGATGTTCAGGTAGAGGGTGCCGTCGGTGACGGTGACCGACCATTCGATGGAGCGCTGCAGAAGGGCGGCGACCTGCTGGACGAAATCGTAGTCCAGCCCCAAAACCTGGAGATTGGGTGCCGCGGCAAGCCGTGCCAGGTGGGCGCCTTCCCAGCGCCAGCGGGCGCTGCCGCTGGCGAGCAGGATGACCCGGGCGGCGTGGCGGGCGGCCTTGAGCAGCCGTTCGGGATCGGGGAGGCCGACTTCCAGCCAGAGGTCCACCCTCCCGTCGCCCCCCTTGCGCCAGAGATCGGGTTCGTCGCCGGCGGCTATCCCTTTGGTGAAGACGAGGTCCGGCTCAAAGCAGAGGGCATAGGCAAGAAGACGCGCCACCAGTCGTTCGGCGGTCTCCGAGGGGTGCCGGGCGACGGTCGCCTGCAGGTGCTCGTAGCAGCCGCGGTCGACGTTGGAAAGATGGATGGAGACTCGGTAGATGGTGGGCGTCAGGGCCATGGCGCTTCCTTTCCGGGCAAGTGGCGCACAGAATAGCGCCGCTGCCGGGGAAAGGCCAGCGAATTAACCTTCCCGCAGCTTCTCCCCTTCGTGCCAGGCCCGCCCGATGCATTCGCCCACGGCCCAATAACGGTTGTCGGGCATGGTCAGCGTGAAGGGGTGCATCTTTTCGATGTCGGGCATTGCGCCGCTCAGAAAGCGTTCTTCGCTCCAGGCGCCGACCACCTCGCCGATGAAGAACTCGTCCGCCGGCAGGTCGACCGTCTCGACCAGGCGGCACTCCAGCGCGAGCGGGCATTCGCGGACCATCGGCGCCGCTTCGAGCTGGCCGAAGAAGGGGGTAAAGAGAGTCGACTTGTCGCCATGCGTCCCCGACACCAGGCCGGAAAAGTCGGTTTTTTCCAGCAGGTCGCGGCCGGGGAGGCTGATGCTGAACTGCCGGTTGGCACGGATTCCCTTGCTGGTGTGGTGCCCCTTGCCCAGCGCGACGCCGAAATAGAGAGGGCTGTAGTTGACCGGCGTGACCCACGCCGCCGCCAGCCAGTTCGGCCGGCCGTCGACCATGGCGCCAACCAGTGTCATCGGCATCGGATAGAGAAAAACGGGGGTGTCGAGCCTGATTTTGTCCATGAATGAGTTCCTCCGCATCGGGTGGTATGCCTGGGCTTTCGAGCCAGTTGCAATTCTAGCCGATGCTGGTGATTTTGCCGGGGGAAGTGAACGGCGAACAGGCGCCCGCTTTTCCTCAGCTCTCCCCGATTTTTCCCGCGCCTCAGTCCGTTCTGCGGCTCGCCGGGTTTCTGTCCCTGACCAGCAGCCACCCCTTGAATCTTTCGAACCCCTGCCAGCGGCCGAACTGATCGAGATAGGAATAGATCACCGGCACCACCGCCAGGGTGAGGACGGTGGAGGAAATCATGCCGCCGGCGATGGCCACGGCCATCGGCTGGCGGCTCTCGCTCCCCTCGCCGATACCGAGCACGACGGGGATGACCCCGGCGACGGTGGAGATGGCGGTCATCAGGATCGGTCGCAGGCGGGTGGCGCCGGCCTCGACCAGCGCCTCCTCGAGAGTGAGGCCGCTGCGGCGCAGCTGATTGGTGTAATCGATGAGCAGGATGCCGTTTTTGGGGGCGAGCCCCACCAGCAGCACCAGGCCGATCATGGAGAAGAGGTTCAGGGTGTTGCCGACGAGCAGCAGCAGGCCGAAGGCGCCGATGAAGGAGAGGGGCAGACCCATCATGATCGCCATCGGCTGGGTGAAGCTCTCGAACTGGGCGGCCAGCACCATGTAGGTGAGCACGGTGGCGAGCAGAAAGGCGAAGAGGACATAGCGCCCCGTCTCGCCGAGGCTTTCGGCGCTGCCGGAGAATTTGCTGGCGTACCCCTCGGGGAGGATTTCGTCGGCCATGGCCCGCACCTCGGGGATGGCGGCGCCGAGCAGCTTGCTCCCTTCGAGCGTGGCGTAGACGGTGGCCGAACGCTGGCGATCGAGGCGATTGATGACACTCGGGCCGACCCCCTCCTCCAGGGTGACGAAACCGCTCACGTCGAGCAGTTCGCCGCCGCTGCCGCGCAGATAGATGCGCTGCACATCGCCGGGGAGCTGCCGCTGCTCGGCCTGCAGGCGCAGGCGCACCTCGTAGCTCTTGCCGCCCTCCTTGAAGTCGGCCACCTCGACGCCGCCGAGCAGGGCACCCACCGTGGCGGCGATGTTCTCGACGCTGACCCCGGCCTCGGCCGCCTTCTCCCGGTCGATGCGCACGCGCACCTCGGGCTTGCCGATCTCCAGGTCGCGGGAGACCCCGGAGTAGCCGTCGGCCGCTTCCAGCCGAGTCATGAGCTGGCGGGAAGCGCGGTCGAGCTCCCCGATGTCCGGACCCTGGATGACGAACTGGATGTCCTCTCCCCGCTGGCCGCCCCCCAGTGGGGAGATGGCGGTGGCGTTGCCGCGCACATCGGGAATCTGGCGCAGGAACTGGCGGATTTCGCTCTGCACCTCCTGCTGGCTGCGGCCGCGTTCCCCGCGGGGGACCAGCGTCACGGTGGCGCTGGCGCGGTTGGCACCGCCGAAGCCGCTGAAGGAGAAGAAGTGGCTCACCTCCGGAATCTCGCGCAGCCGCGCTTCCACCCGCCGCAGCACCTCGTCGGTCTTGTCGATGGAGTAGGCGAGGGGGGTCTGGATGCGGACGATGAAGCGGCCCTGGTCCTCCTGGGTGACGAGCTCCTGGCCGAGCATGGCGTAAAGACCGGCGCCGCCGGCCAGAGCCGCCAGGGCGAGACCGACCACCAGCGGCCGGTGGCGCAGAAAACGGCGCAGCCACTGCCGGTAAAGCCCGGCGCTGCGCTCGACGGCGCGGTCGAACACCCGGAAGGCCTGCAGGTTGGGAGTGCCGAGCTTGAGGAAGCGCGAGCAGAGCATCGGCACGACGGTCAGCGCCACGAAGGTCGAGCAGGCCACCGCGAAGGCGACGGTCACCGAGAACTCGTAGAAGAAGCGGCCGACCAGCCCGCCCATGAAGGCCACCGGCAGAAAGACGCCGGCCAGCGCCAGGCTGGTGGCGATGACGGCGAAGGCGATCTCGGCGGAGCCGGCGAAGGCCGCCTCCATCGGCCCCTTGCCCAGAGCCGAGCGGTGGCGGTAGATGTTCTCCACCATGACGATGGCGTCATCGATGACCAGGCCGACCGCCATGACCAGGCCGAGCATGGTCATGTTGTTCATGGTGAAGCCGAGGGCGTACATGCAGGCGAAGGTGGCGATGATCGAGGTGGGGATGGCCACGGCGCTGATCAGGGTGGTGCGGAGGTTCTGCAGAAAAAGCAGGATCACCAGGGCCGCGGCGATGCCGCCGAAGACCAGGTGCTGCTTTATTTCGTCGATCGAGCGCTCGATGAACAGGGTGGTGTCGGTGGCGATATGGATTTCCATACCCTCCGGCAGGATTTGCCGTATTTCCGGCAGCACTCTCTTGACTTCGGCGGCGATGGCCACCTCATTGGCGCCGGAGCGAGGCGAAATGCGCAGGGCCGCCGTCCTTTCGACCACTCCCTGGTGGGTGAAACGGCCGGCGGGGCGCTCCTCGAAGCGGCCGGACTCGGCGTGGCCGAGCAGCCCCAGGCGGATTGGCGCCCCCTCGCGATAGGCGACGATCAGGTCGTTGAAGGCCTCGGCGGTTTCGAACTCGCCGACGGTACGGATGAGGAATTCCTTCTCCAGCGAGGCGATCTTACCGCCGGGGATTTCCAGGTGCTGGCGGCGGATGGCTTCAATCACCTCGTCGACGCCGATGCGATAGGCCGCCAGACGTTCGCGCAGCAGGCGGATGTGGATCTGTTTTTCCCGGCCGGCGCCGACGCTGACCTCCCCCACCCCCTCGATCTTCTGCAGCAGCGGGCGGATCTGCGTGTCGGCGATGTAGGTCAGGTCCTCGATGGCCTGCTGACCGGTGACTGCCAGCCACATGATCGGCTGGGCGTTGACGTCGAGCTTGTCGACCACCGGGATGTCGGCCTCGTCGGGGAGCCGCCGAAGCCGTGCCGACACCTTGTCGCGCACCTCCTGGGCGGCGACGTCGATATCCTTGCCCAGTTCGAAGGTGATGGTGATGCGTGAGCGCCCTTCCTGGCTTTCCGAAACGATGTGCTTGACGCCGCTGACGCCGCTGACCGCGTCCTCCAGCACGTCGGTGATCTCGTTGTCCACCTCCTCGGGCCGCGCATTCTGCCAGACGGTGGTCACGGTCACCACCGGATCGTCGATGTCGGGATAGAGCGAAACGCCGAGGCGCCAGAAGCCGATGAGGCCGAAGATCACCAGCGCCAGCACCAGCATGGTGGCGGTGACCGGCCGCCGGATCGAGATATCGGGCAGGAACATCGCCTACTCCTTCGCCCCGCCGGGAACTGCAGCGGCCTTCGGGGCCACTTTCGCCCCGTCCCGGGCGGCGAACTTCCCTTCGAGGATGACCGCGGTCCCCGGCTTCAGACCGGCATCGAGTACCTGTGCCCATTCGGGAGTGATCCGGCCGAGGCGCAGCGGTACCTTGCGGGCGATCTCGCCCTCCACGACGTAGAGGTAGGTTTCGCTTTCGGTCTGGATGATGCTTTCCCAGGGGACGGTCACGGCGTTCTCGAAGACGTCGGTGACCACCGTCACCCGGGCGAACAGGCCGGGGCTGAGCAGCCTCTCGCCGTTGGCCACCTGTGCCTTGACCAGGAAGGTGCGGGTGGACACGTCGACCCGTGGCGCGATGAAGGAGATGCGGCCGGTGAAGTCCCGCTCGGGCCAGGGGGCGACACGCAGGGTGACCGCCTGGTCGAGAGTGAGCTTGGGCTTGTGCTTCTCCGGTACCTGGAAAGAGATCTCCAGCGGGTCGAGATCGACCACCGTCACCATCGGGTCGCCCACCTTGAGGTAGTCGCCCGGCGAGAGGGTGCGGGCGCCGGTCACCCCATCGAAGGGGGCGCGCACCGCGGTGTCGTCCAGGCGCACCTGCTCGCGCTCCAGGTTGGCCCGGGCCTGCTCGATCTGCGCCCGCACTTCGGCGATTTCGGTTTCGAGGTTGTCGAACTGCAGCCGCGAGATGAGCCTCTTCTCCAGCAGCGGACGGTTGCGCTCCAGGGTGCGCAGCTTGTTCTGCAGGCGGGCGGTCAGCTCGGAGATCTGCGCCTCGAGATTGGTGATGCCGGCCCGCACCTTGGCGGCATCGAGGCGAACCAGCACCTCGCCTTTGGCGACCGGGCGTCCCTCGTGGAAGGCTATCTCCACCACTTTCCCTTCGGCCTCGCTGCGCAGGATCACTTCCTGGCTGGCGGTCAGGGTGCCGACCTGCTCCAGAGTCGACTCGACCCGGCGGGTCGTGGCCACGCCCAGCAGCACCGGCACCGCAGGCTGTTCCTTGCGCGGGGCCTCGCTCTTTTTTTCCCCGCAGCCGGCAATCGTCATCAGCGCGAGAAACAGAGCGAGCAGGGGGAACAGTGCGCGATCAGTTCCGGGCATGGGGTGTCTCCTTGTTTTCCAGTGTGTGAACGATGCCGCGTCGTTCCAGGTTGGTGCCCATGGCCCGATAGAGGCTGGCCATACCCTGGTGGAAGTCGATCTGGGCGTTGGACTTGCGCACCCGGGCCTCGATCACCGCGGCCTGAAAATCGAGGACGCGGAAGGTGTCGGTCAGACCCTCCTGCAAGCGCTCCATCTCCTGGCTCAGCGTGATATCGGCCAGCCGCTGGAAACGCTCGGCCACCTGTACTCGCTCAAAAACGCGCTCCACCGTTGACAAAGCGTTGCGCACCTCGGTTTCCACCGTATTCTCAAGGCTCTTCAAGCTGTACAGAGCTTGCCTCTTTTCATGCCCGGCCCGCCGGTAGCGGGCTTCGGCGGCCCGGTTGCCAAGCGGGTATTCGAGGCGGAGTCCGGCAAACCAGGCATAGCCGTCGCCGCTCGCTGCCTGATCGAGGGAATGCCAGTAATCGCCACGGTTGGTCCGGGCGCCGCTGGTGGGGGAGTCCGACAGGTCACCGGAGAGACCGTTGACGCCAAGAGAGGCTTCAAGGTCAAGCCTCGGCAGTTTCTGGTTCTGATAATAGGCGAGGCGGATATCGCGACTGACGATCTCCAGTCGCAGCCGCTCGAGGTCGGGACGCTCCGCCAGGGCAGCGGCCATGGCCGCCTCCAGCGGCGGCCAGTCCGACTCGATGTCCGGCAGGACCTCGGTAAACAGCAGGTCGGCGGCCAAGGGGTCTTCGTGACCGATCTCCAGCAGGTTCTTCAGACGGTAGGCGGCTGTCTCCAGTTGCTGGCGGCTGAAAACCACCTGCTCGTCACGGGCGGCTACGGCCGTCTCGGCTTCCTGCACCTCGGTAATCGGTACGATGCCGGCTTCGAACTTGTCCCGGTTGCCTTCGAGGAGTTCGCTTGCCAGTTCCCGCGATTCGATCCGCAGGCGCAAGATTTCGTGCGCCCGCGCCAGTTCGAAATAGGCAAGTTCGATTGCTTCGACAAGGCGCTGGGCCTGGTCGAGATAGCCGTAGCGGGCCTGCTGCAGGCGCTGCTCGGCGATGCGCAGATCGGTGGTGTTGGCGGCCTTGCCGAAATCGCGCAACAGGGGCTGGGTGAAGTCGAGGAACAAAAAGGTGCGGTATTCGGGGTCGAGGCCGACGGAGGATGAGTTGCTGTCCAGCCGTGCAGTCTCCAGGGCCAGGCGGGCATTGAAGCCGGTCTGGAATTCCTTGCCGAGGCCGGCCTCGGCCGCATACCGGCGAATCCGGGCATAGGCGTCGTCGAAGGAATCGGAAGCGGTGGGGGTTCTTTCCCCGGCCCCGGAGACGGCGGTATCGGCCACCGGATCGAAACGCGCCGCCTCGGTGGTGACGTCCTCGTGGCCGATGGGGATATTGAGGCGCTCGGCCTGCAGGTCGAAGTTGTGTTCCAGTCCCAGAAACAGCGCCTCCTGCAGGGAGAGCAGGTGCTCCTGTTCATGGTCGCTCTCCGCCGCGGCCGGCCCGGCCAGGGCAAGGGAGAGAAAAAGCAGTGAAACAGCCAGCGTGCGCAGCATGGTTGGTTTTCTCCTCGACGCCTCGGTGCGGGATGCCAGTATCGGGAAATCTTGCCCCCATTGTCAACAACAACCCCTCGGCGCCAAAAATTCATCGCCGGGGTTGACCGTCGGCAATATCGAGATAGACATAGATGTGTTTATGCTGTCGGTGATCCCTCAATGGAGGGAATCCTGACGGTGAACCGCCGATTACCGGCCGCCCTGCGCTCGCCGTCGCGGCCTGACTGTACCCGCTGTCATAAAACCCCAAGCCGGCCAGAACCTGCAAGTCCTGCCACCGTTTACGCAGGTGCTGTTCAAGGAGGTCCAGACCATGATCAGACTGCTCTACGCTCTTCCCCTTTTGGTCTTGCTCGCACTGGCAAGCTGCTCGGATAGCAACTCCAATGCTCCGTCCGCTGGCGCGGCCCATCCCGGAGACTGGATTATCACTCACGAAGCCGAGGCCCAAGCCAGCCTGGCCGGTTGCCAGGTCTGCCACG
>DATBML010000100.1:0-2307 GCA_036554885.1 Desulfuromonadales bacterium | reverse complement strand
TTCGTCAATGACGTCGATTGCCCTGTCCGGCAGGTGACGGTAGTTGATGTGGCGGGCGGAGAGTTCGGCCGCGGCACGCAACCCCTCATCACTGAAATGCACGCCGTGATGCTCCTCGTAGTGATTGCGCAACCCCTTGAGAATCTCTACCGTCTCTTCCACGGACGGCTCCAGGATGTCGATTTTCTGGAAGCGGCGGGAGAGTGCCCGGTCCTTCTCAAAAAGATTTTTGTATTCCTCGAAGGTGGTGGAACCGATGCAGCGCATCTCCCCCGAAGCGAGGACCGGCTTGAGGATGTTGGAAGCATCGAGCGAGCCGCCGCTGGTGGCGCCGGCGCCGACGATGGTGTGAATTTCGTCGATGAACAGGATGGCCTCGGGCTTTTTCGCCAAGGCGGCGATGACGGCTTTGAGCCGCTCCTCGAAGTCGCCGCGGAATTTGGTGCCGGCCAGCAGCGCCCCCATGTCGAGGGCGTAAATCTCGCACTTCCGCAGCAACGCCGGCACCTCGCCCTGATCCAGCCTGAGTGCCAGCCCTTCGGCGATGGCGGTCTTGCCCACCCCCGGATCCCCGACGAAGAGAGGGTTGTTTTTACGCCGCCGGCAGAGGATCTGAACGGTCCGTTCCAGTTCCGCGGCGCGACCGATAAGAGGGTCAATCTTTCCGGCACGGGCCTGTTCCAGCAGATTGACGGTAAAGGCCGCAAGAGGATCCCGGGCAGGCGTCCCCTTCGCCGGCGCCGCCGGTTCGCTTTCCCGGCCGGGGGCCGGTTCCGCACCACCGCTTTGGGATACCTTGCTCACCCGGTGGGAAATGTAGTTGAGAACATCGAGACGGCTGACACCCTGTTCGGCTAGAAAATGGGCCGCGTGCGAATGGCTCTCCTCGAGAATGGCGGCGAGAACGTCTCCTACGGTGATCTCTTTCTTGCCGGCGGCCTGCATGTGCTCGACCGTCCGCTGCAGGACCCGCTGCAGCCCCAGCGTCTGCTGCGGCATCGCCTCTTCGTCGGTGGGAACGGCCTGCAGGTGCTGGCTGAAATACCCTTCCAGCAACTCCCGCAGGGACGCCACGTCGCCGCCGCAATTGACGATAACCTCCTGGCCGTGTTCCTCGAAGAGCATGGCATAGAGAACATGCTCCGTGGTCAGATATTCGTGGTGGCGCCGCTGTGCCTCGCGCACGGCCAGAGAAAATGTGATCTGCACGTCCTGGTTGAACATCCGGCGTCCTTCAGGCCTCCTCGAGGCTGCATTTGAGAGGATACCCTTCCTTGCGGGCCAGGGCATGAACCTGCTCGATCTTGGTTTCGGCAATTTCGAACGGAAAAATACCGCACATACCGACTCCCCTGACATGGATATTAAGCATGATGCGGGTCGCCTCGGGTGGCGGCTTGCGGAAAACGCCCTCCAGCACCTGGATCACGAAATCCATGGTGGTGTAGTCATCGTTGTGCATCAACACCTTGAAAAGTTGGGGATTTACGGTCCGACTTCGGCTTTTTTCAGCGACGCGGACATCCCCGGACGGCACCTGTTTGCTCACGAAACTGTTGCTCCATAAGAAAATTTCCAGCCCTCATCCTAGCACAGGTTTCAACCAACTTCCAAGGGGAAGGGGCACCGCTGCAGCGAACCCTTCCGCCTGCCGACAGCCTTCATTTCACTCTTAGGCCATTCAACCAGCGAACCCCTTGACCCGACCGAGCGCCTTCCGATATCCGTTAAAATGGAAAAACGCGGCTCCGAAACTAAACTTTTTTGCTATTTACCGGTTAATTACGGGAAAATCATTGACAGCAGGGTGACGGCAAATATATAAACTACTCTAATATGTTCATGCGGGCGACTGTACCACTGCTCCGTACAAGCAAGAGCCACAGTTTCTCCTCCCCTGAAGGAGATGACAGGTGATGTATCATGATAGTCGGAGGGGCGGCCCCTTCCCTTCCTCCGACTGGGGGAATCCTTAAGCGGGTTCCCCGTTTTTTTCTCTGCTTTTTCCGCTTCTTGCGGACTCTGAATAAATAAATCTTGACACACATGCATGGCGCTGACAGGCAATTAATTCCTGCCAATGCGGACCCTTTGGAAGGTGGCGACGATGGATTTGTCGATCGACTTCGAGTGCCCGGAATGCCGAAAAGTCCATTCAAAAAAACTGGCGGACCTCTCGCCCGGAAGGCGACAGGCTTGCCTTGCCTGCGGCACGCCCACGGAGCTGACCGTAAGCGGACTGAAAGAACTCAAGCACCGCCTTCGAGAATCAGTGGGGGCTGAGCAGGTGGAAAACCCGAATCCAGG
>DATBML010000073.1:0-8591 GCA_036554885.1 Desulfuromonadales bacterium | reverse complement strand
CACGTCGATGGTCATTCGGGTCGATGGAGCTGCCGAGGTCGACCCGGCATTTTTGCAACTGCTCTGCTCGGCTCACCGCACCGCGGTAGCGGCGGGGAAGTGCCTCAGTCTCGATGCGGGGAGCTCGTCAACGTTCCAGCGGCAGTTGGAGGATGCCGGCTTCGTCCGTCACATCGGCTGTCTGCTCGATTGCAACAACAACTGCATCTGGGTCGCGACAGAAAATCGCTCAACGGCAATCTGAAATACTGATTGTCAATATAAATCGAAGCAACCTTCCGGAGGGAAATATGGCTAAGAAAATTATGACCGTTGATGACTCCCCCACCATTCGCCAGATGCTGGGCATGGCTTTGAAAGGGGCGGGCTATGAAGTGGTCGAGGCGGAAAACGGCAAGGACGCCTTGAACAAGCTTGAGACCGAAAAGGTCAGCATGCTGATCACCGACCTCAACATGCCGCAGATGAATGGCATCGACCTGATCCGCAGCGTCCGGCAGAGCCCGGGCCTGCGGTTCCTGCCGATCATCATGCTGACGACGGAAACCCAGGAGGCGAAGCGCCAGGAAGGGAAGGCTGCCGGCGCCTCCGGCTGGATCGTCAAGCCGTTCAAGCCCGAGCAGTTGCTCAAGGTCGTGCAGATGGTCATGGCATGATGAGATCGGTCGGAGACACCTTTCGCGAAGAATCTCTCGAACTGCTCGGGGAACTGGAGATCGCCCTGCTCGAACTCGAAGAGCGCCCGCAGGACGGTGACGCGGTCGGCCGGGTGTTTCGCGTGCTGCACACGATCAAGGGATCGGGGGCCATGGCCGGTTTCGAGGCCGTGGCGGCCGCAGCCCACGAGCTCGAAACAGTATTCGAGCGGATTCGCAACGGCGAGATGGCCGCCGGCCGGGAGCTGATCAGCCATACCCTGATGGCGAGGGACCGCCTCAAGACGATGATCGAGTCGGCGGATGATGCTGAATGCGCTGCGTATGTTGCCGAAATCGTCGCCATGTTTTCCGGTTTTTCCCCCCGCGAGGCGGCGCCGTCGGCGACCGGCCGCCCGCCCGGATTATGCCGATCTACCGCCGACGCCGTGACCTACCGCATTCGGTTCCGGCCGACGCCGGAGATTTTCCGCCGGGGCATCAATCCTGCCACTCTCCTTCGGGAACTGGCCCATCTGGGCGAGTGCCGGATCGTCGCCCAGGTCGATGCCATCCCGCCGCTGTCGGAACTCGATCCGGAGCTTTGCTATCTATACTGGGATGTGATCCTGACCACCGAGGTTCATGCGAGCGCCATCCGCGACGTTTTCCTGTTTGTCGAGGACGACAGCGAAGTGACGATCGAAGCCGTCGACCTTCCCGAGGCAACCACCGAGGTTCGGCGCCTGGGTGAGATCCTGGTGGAGCGCGGCGATCTGCCGCTGCCGGCGCTGCAGGCCGCGCTGCAGGAGCGCCAGCGGCTGGGGGAAGTGCTGGTGGCCAAAGGTCTGGTCGATGGCGGCAAGATCGCTTCGGCCCTTGCCGAACAGGAGCAGGTGGAAAAAATCCGTCGGGAACGGCAGGTTCAGGACCTGAGCAGCAGCATCCGGGTCCGTTCCGACAAGCTCGATTCCCTGGTCGACCTGGTGGGGGAACTGGTGACGGTCCAGGCCCGCCTCAGCCAGCTTGCCGCCCGCAAGGACGATGCCGACCTGGCCGTGGTTGCCGAGGATGTCGAACGCCTGACCTGGCAGATGCGGGACCAGGTGCTCAATATCCGCATGCTCCCCATCGGTTCGACGTTCAGCAAGTTCCGGCGGTTGGTCAGAGACCTGTCGTCGGAGCTGGGCAAGGAGATCGAACTGACGACCGAAGGGGCCGAAACCGAGCTGGACAAGACGGTGATCGACCGTCTCTACGACCCTCTCGTGCACCTGATCCGCAATGGTATCGATCATGGAATCGAGTCGCCGTCGGTTCGTCTGTCCACAGGCAAGCCCGCCAGGGGGCGGATCTCTCTGTCCGCCAGCCATTCCGGACCGAACGTGCTGATCCGGCTCAGTGACGATGGCCGCGGTCTCGATCGGCAAGCCATCAAGGCTCAGGCCGCGGCGAAAGGACTGATTGCGGCCAATGCCGAGCTGTCGGACAAAGAGATATTTGCCCTGGCTTTTTTGCCGGGCCTGTCGACGGCGGCCACCGTGACCAGCGTTTCCGGCCGCGGAGTGGGCATGGACGTGGTCAAGCAGGCCATCGAGGAACTGCGCGGCTCGATCGACATCGAATCCCGACCAGAAAAGGGGACCACCTTTACCGTCAAGCTGCCACTGACGCTGGCTATCATCGATGGGCTGCTGGTTCAGGTCGGCAGGGACCAGTTCGTACTGCCTCTCTCTTCGGTGGAGGAATGCATCGAGTTGAAGCGGGCCGGGTCGGTCCAGGCGCGGGAACGCCACCTGGTCAACGTGCGGGGGCAGATCGTGCCGTACATCCGGCTGCGCGAGCAGTTCGGCGTCGGCGGCGAGCCGCCGGCGATCGAGCAGATCGTTATTGCCGAAACCGAGGGGCAGCGGGTCGGCTTCGTCGTCGACCATGTAATCGGCAGCCACCAGACGGTGATCAAGTCGCTGGGGCGCATGTACCGCGAGGTCGCCGGGCTTTCCGGCGCCACCATCCTGGGGGACGGTGCGGTGGCGCTGATTCTGGATATTCAACAAATAATCCAGGTTGCGGAACATCAGGAACAGCTTTATTGCTAGCGGAGGAACTTTATGACGCTCCAGAATCTAAAAGTCAGCACACGAATGAAATTGGGATTCGGACTACTTCTTCTCTTGATGGTTTTCACGACGGGAGTGACCTTCTGGTCTTTGCACTTTGTCGAGCAAAGTACCCGGCAAGTCGTCGACGAAAGCCTTCCATTCACCCTTCTTGCGGATCAGATGGTGCTTAACACAGTCCAAGTCCAGCAGTATCTCACGGATGTCGGCGCAACCCGCGACCGTGCGGCGTTTGCCGAGGCTGAAGAAAATTACCGCCAGTTTCTGGAGGGGGTAAGCAGGTTCCGCAGAATGTACGAAACAGAACAGGATAGTGCTTCGCTTCAGGATCTAAATGAACTGACGGTCGCCTTTGAGGAGCTTTACCAAAACGGCCGCAAAATGGCCGAGGCCTATATTGCCGAGGGTGTAGAGGGTGGGAATGTGCACATGGAAGAACTGGATGCCAGTTCCCTCCTTCTTGCCGAGATGGTTGGGCGATTTCGTCAGCAGCAGGTCGATGAAATAAATACGAACGCCAAAGCCATTCTCGCTTCTTCGAAAAACCTCAAGAGCGTTCAATTTATTGTCAGTGCGATCACCCTTATCCTGGGCTTGGGTGTTGCCATCCTGATCACCCGCAGTTTGCTCCGGCAATTGGGGGGAGAGCCGGCCGTGATTGCCGAGATGGCTGACCGTTTGGCAATCGGCGATCTGACAATCCGATTTAATCAGGAGACGAAAAGGGACATAGGTGTTTACGTCGCCATGAAGAACATGGTTTTCAAACTGCAGGAGGTTGGTGCCGGGGTTAAGCTCGCCGCAGACAACGTCGCTTCCGGCAGCCAGGCAATGAGCTCAGCGTCCGAAGAGATGTCGCAGGGGGCGACCGAACAGGCGGCCGCGGCCGAGGAGGCCTCCTCCAGCATCGAGCAGATGACCGCCAACATCCGGCAGAATGCCGACAACGCCCTGCAGACCGAGAAGATCGCGGTCAAGGCGGCCGATGATGCTCGCCAGGCGGGAGCCGCGGCCGCCGAGAACATGGCGGCGATGAAGGAGATCGCCGGCAAGATCATGATCATCGAGGAGATCGCCCGGCAGACGAACCTGCTGGCCTTGAACGCCGCCATCGAGGCGGCGCGGGCCGGCGATCACGGCCGCGGCTTTGCAGTGGTGGCGGCCGAAGTGCGCAAGCTGGCCGAGCGCAGCCAGGTGGCGGCCGGCGAGATCAGCAAACTGTCGGTTTCCAGCGTGGATGTGGCCGAGCGGGCCGGCAGGATGCTGGAGGCGCTGGTGCCCAGCATCCAGAAGACGGCGGAGCTGGTGCAGGAGATCGCCGCGGCAAGCCGGGAGCAGGATGCCGGCGCGGAGCAGATCAACAAGGCGATCCAGCAGCTCGACCAGGTGATCCAGCAGAACGCCTCGGCATCGGAGGAGATGGCATCGACGGCCGAGGAACTGAACGGCCAGTCGGAGCAGTTGCAGGAATTGATTGCCTTCTTCAAGGTGGATGAGGACCAGCGTGGCCGCGAACGCCAGATGGCGGCAACGGTTCGGATCGATGAGAATCGGCGCGATATCGGTTTCGCCGACGAGAGGGGGGGCCAAGGGTTCTCGCTGAAGAGCGGCAAGCCGCAAGGGCCGGCCATCGACCTGGAGCTGGTGCGCGGCGAGCGGACCGGGGAAGACCTGGATGCCGATTTCGAACGATTTTAGAGAACGGAGACAAGGTGATGAACACGGCGAATATGACGAGGCAATATCTGACCTTCAGGCTCGGGGAAGAGACTTTTGCCGTCGATGTGACCAAGGCCCGGGAGATTCTTGATTTCGCCCCTCCCACCCGGGTGCCGCAGACGCCGGGGTATATGCTCGGGGTGATCAACCTGCGAGGCAGCGTGGTGCCGGTGGTCGATCTGCGAACCAAGTTCGGACTGGCGGCGACGGCAACGACCCGGGACACCTGCATTATCGTTCTGGAGATCACCGCCGATGGCGAAGCCACGATCGTCGGCGCCGTAGCCGACTCGGTCCAGGAAGTGCTGGAGCTGGATGCGGAGCAGATCGAGCCGCCGCCGCGCATCGGTACGCGGCTGAAGACCGAGTTCATCCGCGGCATGGGGAACCACGACGACCGGTTCCTCATCCTGCTCGACATCGACCGGGTTTTTTCCACCGACGAGCTCTCCCTGGTGCAGGGTGTCGGCGAAGGGGCTGCCGCGGTGACGGCCTGAACAGGTGACGTGTCGGTCCGCAGCATGAATGAATTGCCTGAGGGGGGAGCAGAATGTTGGCTATGAAGCAGACTGAAGACGAGCGTTTCGGAGAGATTGCCGGCGGCATCTCGGAGATGAATTTCGCCCGCCTGAGCCGATTGATCCACGACCAATGCGGCATCAAGATGCCGCCGCACAAAAAAAACATGCTGGAAGCGAGGCTGCGCAAGCGCCTGCGCAGCCTCGGGATGGCCACGTACGGCCAGTATTGCGACTATCTCTTCGGCAAAGGGAGCGAGGAAGGCGAGCTGGTCAACCTCATCGACGTGGTCACCACCAACAAGACCGACTTTTTCCGTGAAGCGAAGCACTTCGACTTCCTCACCGAGGTGGCGCTGCCGCGTTTGCTGACGTCCTGCGGTGTCGGCCTGCAGCGGCCGCTGCGGGTCTGGAGCGCCGGCTGCAGCACCGGCGAGGAACCTTACACCCTGGCAATGGTTCTGAGCGAATTCGCCTTGGCGAACCCGGGCTTCGACTACTCCATCCTGGCCACCGACATCTCCACCCGGGTGCTGGAGAAGGCCCGGCTGGCCATCTACCGGGAGGAACGGGTGGAGCCGGTACCCGAGGCACTGAAAAGGAAGTATCTGCTGCGCAGCCGGGATCCGGGAAAAGGCGAGGTGCGGGTGGTGCCCGAGCTGCGGACGAAGGTTCAGTTCCGTCGGCTCAATTTCATGGAGGAGAACTTCAGGTTGCGGGAACCGATCGACATCATCTTTTTCCGCAACGTGATGATCTACTTCGACAGGAATCAGCAGATGACCCTGCTGCAGCGTTTCTGCGGTTGTCTGCCGGCCGGCCGCTATCTTTTCACCGGCCATTCCGAATCCCTGCACGGCATGGGGCTTCCCGTGGTCCAGGTGGCGCCCGCTGCCTACCGGAAGTTGTAGACGCTCCTTCAACACCGAATCGACGAACTTACTATGCCTGCAAAGATCAAGGTCCTGATCGTCGATGATTCGGCGGTGATTCGTCAGGCGATGACGGAAATTCTTGCCGGCGATCCGGCCATCGAGGTCATCGGGACGGCCGCCGATCCGTTTCTCGCCGCCGACAAGATTCGTCAGCAGCTTCCCGATGTCATCACCCTCGACATCGAGATGCCGCGGATGGACGGTCTTACCTTCCTGCAGAAGATCATGAGCCAGCATCCCATCCCGGTGGTGATCTGCTCCAGCCTGACCGGAATGGGGGCGGAGACGACGCTCAAAGCCCTGCAGTACGGGGCGGTGGAGATCATCAACAAGCCGAAGCTCGGCGCCCGGCAGTTTCTCGAAGAGTCGCGGGTGCTGATCTGCGATGCCGTCAAGGCGGCGGCGTCTGCGCGGCTCAGGCCGCTCGCCGCCGCACGGACGGAAGTCGAGCCGAAACTGACTGCCGATGCGGTGCTGCGCAAATCAAGCGGGGGCGAAATCATCCGGACCACGGAAAAGGTGGTGGTGGTCGGCGCCTCTACCGGCGGCACCGAGGCGCTGCGGATTTTCCTCGAGGCCCTGCCGCACGACGCTCCCGGCGTCGTTATCGTGCAGCACATGCCGGAGCATTTCACCGCCGCTTTCGCCCGGCGGCTCGACGGCATCTGCCGCGTCGCGGTCAAGGAGGCGGCAAGCGGCGACAGCGTGATCCCGGGGCGGGCGCTCATTGCGCCGGGCAACCGCCACCTGCTGCTCAAGCGCAGCGGCGCGCGCTACCATGTCGAAATCAAGGACGGCCCGCTGGTCAGCCGGCACCGCCCCTCGGTCGATGTCCTCTTTCGCTCGGCGGCCCGATTTGCCGGCCGCAACGCGATCGGCGTCATCATGACCGGCATGGGCGACGACGGCGCCCGGGGGTTGCTGGAACTGCGGCAGGCCGGCGCCGTGACCCTGGCCCAGGACGAAGCGAGCTGCGTCGTCTTCGGCATGCCGAAGGAAGCGATCCGGCTGGGGGCGGCCGGCAGCGTTCTGCCGCTGGCGGAGATCGCCCCGGCAGTGATCGAGGCCTATCGGGGAAACAGTTGAGACCCGGCCACCCCTAACCCCTACTGAACCAGGAGGGGGATTTTGAAGGCTCCCCTCCTTGATAAGGAGGGGCTGGGGGTGGTTGGTTTACATTTGCCAGAAGGGGACACGCTATGAACAGGCTGACGGACCAGGAACTGATTGCTGCGCTTCAGGATCGGATGGAATTCAACCGCCGGGCCCTCAACGACCTGCGGGAGGTAACACTCAAGCTCGAGACGACCAACCGCAAGCTGCAGGAATCCGAGTCGCTCAAGAGTCATTTTCTCTCCAACATCCGCAACGAGATCAACAATCCGTTGGCCGCGATCCTGGGTCTGGCCACCCAGATCACCGGCGAGGTCGGGGGAGAGCAGAGCGCCTTGATCGCTCGCTTGATCTACGCCGAAGCTTACGCTCTCGACTTCCAGCTCGAGAACATCTTCGTTGCCGCCGAACTCGAGGCGGGCGAGGTGGTGCCGTCCCCAGCCCTGACCGACGCCGCTGCGATCGTGGCAGAGGTCGCCGGCCAGATGGCGCTCCAGTCCGGGGCGAAGAAGCTCAGCCTGCGGCGGGTCGGTCTCGATACCCTGCCGCTGGTTACCGATCCCCGGATGCTGCAGCTGATGGTCCGCAACCTGCTGGCCAATGCCATCGAGTTTAGTCCGGAAGGGAGTGAGATTGAGATCGATGTGCGCGGAGGCCAGGGGGGAGCGCGCGTTTCGGTGCGCGATATAGGGGCCGGAATCGACCCGGCCGACCAGGAGGCGGTCTTCGACCGCTTTCGTCAGCTGGATGCCGGCAGCACCAAGAGCCACCGGGGTCACGGACTGGGACTGAGCATCACCCGTTCGCTGGCCGAACTGCTCGGCGGCAGCGTTCTGCTGGAAAGTGCCACCGGCGCCGGCAGCACCTTTACCCTGGTTCTGGCCGAGCTGGCCCGCGATGTCCAGATGCTGGCCCCGGAAGGAAACTTCGTCCTCTTTGGCCAGACGGAATTGTTCTGATCCGCCCTCCCGGGAGCTTGCTGCCAAAATGGATGCCTCTTTACCCGAACTGAGCCACTACCTATATCCGGGGGGACTTTTCGCCGATCCCCGGCCGCACCGGGTCACGACGGTCCTCGGCTCCTGCGTCGCGGTCTGCCTGTGGGACCGGGTCCGCGGGGTCGGCGGCATCAACCATTACCTGCTGCCGCTCTGGAACGGGGACGGCCTGCCGACGCCGCGTTACGGCAATATCGCCATCGCCGCCCTGATTGACAGAATGCTGGCCCTGGGGTGCAGCCGGGAGAACCTGCGCGCCAAACTCTTCGGCGGCGCGGCGATGTGGGAAAATCCCAACGGCCTGCTGGCGGTGGGCGAGCGCAATATCGAACTGGCCCGGCGCCAGCTCGCCGAATACGGCATTCCCGTCATCGCTTCCGATCTCGGGGGTGACGCGGGGCGCAAGATCATCTTCGACACGGCATCCGGCGCCGTGCTGCTTCGCCGTAACCGCTGCCAGCAGGCATGGCCACGGCATGGGGGCGCGCCTGCTGCTGACACCTGACCGGACCGTCTGTCTGGCCCCTCTCTTTTTGGCGGGCGGTTGCTTTCA
>DATBML010000039.1:0-2856 GCA_036554885.1 Desulfuromonadales bacterium | reverse complement strand
CAGGCACCGGTGGGGGAGATCTTCTTCAGGAAGCAGAGGGTCGGAATGCGGACGCCGATCTTTTCGGCAGCCGCCAGGATCGTCGCCCCCTTTTCAATCTGCACATCTTTGCCGTCGATCTTGAGATTGACCATGGTCTCTTCACCTTTATCGCATCAGAAAGGGCAAGCGGGCATCAAGCACCCGCCGCCCTCGAATTCCGACCGGCACCGAGCGTCGACGTCGGTTCAGCTGACCGCCACCATTGCCACCCGGTAACAGCGCAAGCAGCGTTGGGCTTCCCGCACCGCCTGGTCTTCGGGCATTGCCAGCTCGATTTCTTCGTAGTGCTTGGCCCGTTCGGCTCCGCTCACCTTGGGCTGATGCTCGCGGTGCAGGCCGCCGAGGATGCCGAGCTTCTCGTTGGGATCGAAGACGCCGAGAGCGTTGACGATATCTTCCATGGCGTCCTCTTCGTTGAGATAGGCCTTGCCTTCGGAGAGCCAGCGATGCATGACGCGGGCGGCGCGCCGGCCGTGACCGACGGCGACCACTACGGTCATCGCCCCGTATTCACAGTCACCGCCGGCGAAGACACCCTCGCAGTCGGTCATCATGGTGCCGCCGTGGGTGACGATGCTGTTCCAGCGGGTCTGCTTGATGCCGAAATCCGTTTCGTCGAGGTAGGAGAGATCGGGGTCCTGGCCGATGGCCGGGATGACCATGTCGCAGGGGATGACATACTCGCTGCCGGGTTTCGGTGCCGGCCGGCGGCGGCCTGATTCGTCCGGCTCGCCGAGTTCCATGATCACCACCTCGACGCCGACGACCTTGCCGTTCTCGGCGATCAGCCGGGTCGGATTGCGCAGAAACTCGAACTTGACTTTCTCTTCCTCGGCATCGTCGACCTCATAGGGCTCGGCAGGCATCTCCTTGCGCGTGCGCCGATAGACGAGGATCGACTCCTCGGCACCCTCGCGCAGGGCGACGCGGACGCAGTCGATAGCAGTGTTGCCGCCGCCGACGACGATCACCCGCTTAGGCGTTTCGATCGGCTGGCCGAGGGCCACGGCACGCAGGTAGTGGATGCCGCCCGGGGAGAAGCCTTCGTAGCCGGCATCCTCGCCCTCGACCCCCATCGGCTTCGACTTGAAGGCGCCGGTGCCGAGAAAGACCGCATCGTACTCTTCCTTGAGTTGCTTGAGGGAGACGTCGCGTCCAAGCTTGGTATTGAAGCGGATCTCGCCGCCGAGACTGGTGATGATCTCGATATCCCGCCGCAGCAGGTGGCGCGGCATGCGGTAATCAGGTATGCCGACCGCCACCGTCCCCCCGGGTTCGCTGAGCATGTCGAGTATCGTCACCTGGTAGCCTTCGAGGAGCAGGTAGTAGGCACAGGTGACCCCGGCCGGACCGGCACCGACGACGCAGATTTTCTTGTTCTGGCGGGGCTTGGGTACCATCGGCGGCTGCTTGTGGTGCATCCACTCGTGGTCGGAGGCGACTCTTTTCAGCACCATGATGCTGATCGGCTCGTCGATCAGCGCCCGTCGGCAGGCCTTCTCGCAGGGGTGCGGACAGACACGGCCGCAGACCGACGGAATCGGCATGTTGCGGCGGATGGCGGAAAGCGATTCGTCGAAGCGGTAGTCCTTGACCTCTTCCACATAGGCGGGGATGTCGATATGCGCCGGGCACTTGTCCATGCAAGGGGCGGTCAGCTTCTCCTTGTAGGCCGCGGCGTACTTCGGCTGACGCTCGCCGCGGATATAGGCGAGGTAGTCGTCGCGAAAATACTTGACCGTGTCGAGCACCGGAATCACCGAGGTCATGCAGAGAGTGCACTTGCAGTTCTCGAGCAGCGCTGCAAGGCTCTCGATGGTCGCCAGATCGCTTTCCTTGCCGTTGCCGGCAACGATGCGCGCCAGCGTATCCTGCAGGATACGGGTTCCCTTCTTGCCAGGCGTGCACTTGGCGCAGCAGTAGTTCTCCTGCACCCGCTTCATGTACTCGGCGGCCATCGCCACCACGTCGGTTTCCCGGTCGAGCAGCACCACCCCGTCCCAGCCCATGAAGGCCCCGATCCGGCCTTCAGTCTGATAATACTCGGGCAGTTTGAGCTTGAGCGAGGCCAGGTCGGCTTCGCCGCCACTGCGATTGTCGACGATCTTTCTGCCCCAGCTGGAAAAAGCAACCTGAGTCAACTTGACCTCCTCTGAAGTCCCCTTCCTCGCCAATGCGAAAAAAAGGACGAGTGACTCTCCGCGAACAAGTTAGAGGCCCCTTTGTGCGGGCAGTTTCCTCTCACTATTTTGTATACAGTATGCAGCTAAATACCATAAAGGGAAAGGCTAAAGCAAGGGAAAATTTAACTTCCCGGCCCCGGCCAGCCGCAATAAGGGCTCGGAATGACGGTGCATTTCTACACCGCCGGAAAGGGCGGCAAGACGCCAGTTTCAAGGGAATGGAGGAAAGGGTCCGGCAAGCTTCCAGGTGCCGGGATGGTAGCGGTCGCCCCCCTGGTATTGCCACTCCTGGCGCAGGCGGGCTTTTTTCACCGTGATGGAAGGGATCAGATAGTACTCGAGGGCAATCGTGGTGTGTGCTCGGCGGCCTTCTTCGTTGAAATCGACCGATTCCACCTGCACATCGACGATGTGCAACTCGTCAAGCGCTGTAAATCTCTGCAGGAAATCTTCCCGGTCGGCTTCGGGCAGGTAGGCTGCGACCTCCTGGTGATCACGCCAGCGAAGGCGCTCGACGTAATCTTTGAAAACGGGCAGGAAATCTTGTTGCGGCCGAGCCGCTAGGCCGCAGCCGACCAGCAACAGTCCCATCAGCAGAACAACCGACCAACGGCAGCGGATGGGCATCATA
>DATBML010000035.1:0-7419 GCA_036554885.1 Desulfuromonadales bacterium | reverse complement strand
GGTCAGGATATTGTGGCTGGCATCGTAGGTGTAGCTGGTCGAACTCCTCTCGGGGTCGGTCTTGGCGAGCAGATCGCCAATGGCGACATCGTAGGTGTACTGCCAGAGACTGCCGTCCTTTTCGATGACCGTGGTTGTTTTCACCGTTTCATCGGAATCCGGATAGATGAGGGAGCGTATTCTCCCGTCGGGATCGGTCGCGGAAATGACGCGGCGCTGATCGTCAAAGGCGTAGGTCGTGACGTTGCCGAGAGGATCGGTCTTGACTGCGAGGAAGGCGTTTGCTTCGTACGCATAGCTCCAGGTTGCACCGTCGGGAAAGGTGACGGCATCCAGCGTCTCGCCGACGGTGAGCACATAGCTCTGCTCCGCAGGATCATGAACCGAAGCGAGCCTGCCGGAGCCATCGTAAGCGAAGGTGACAGTGCGCCCGGCAGAATCGGTAACGCTCTGCAAAAGGCCATCAACGTAGGCAAATGCAAGGGCATTGCCGTTGCGATCAGAAATCGAGGTGGCTCGCCCATCGGTACCGAAGGTGTAGTAGGTGCCGTCCTTGAGGGTGAGGGCGAAGGTGCCATCGGCGTTCTTGACAAGGGCTGAGTGGTCGCCACGCTGTGAGAGGTATCCGCTACCGGAAGGGGTGTAAAGCTTTCGTCCACCATCCCCCTCGTGTAGCACCACCTCACCGAATGCATTCTCGGCGACAAAGATATCGTAGTTATGCCTCCAACCGATGCCGAGCGGACCACTGCAGGGATCGAGGCTGCCGTAGTGGAGGGAAAGGCCGAGACCGGGACCTGGGCCAGGAATGGAAAAGAGTGCGAGGGAGTCTGTCAACTCGCCGCTCGCCACGTTGGCCGAGGAGCCGACGGTGACCTTGAGGGCACACCCCTCGAAGGACTCGACCCTCACCGGGACGCTTGCGGTAACAGAGCAATCCCCCTTCACAACGGTCAGCACGGCGGAGTAGGTGCCGGGCTCAGCCAGCTTGCCATTTAATTTCCCATCCCACGTCGTCCCGCCGATGTCTACTCCGTTGATGGTGATGGTAGCCCTGTCATAAGCCTGATCGACGGCGTAGGACAAGGCGACTTTGCCTCCGGTGTTTGGATCGATAATGGCGCTGCTGCCCGAAAATAAATTAACTTCAGGACAATCGTCTGCCACTTGGATCTGAAAGTTTTTTATATCGACGATGTTGTCTTCGTATAACCACCAAGTTTCTGCCCTTACATTGTAAATATTATTTGGACTTACATAATTCCTAAAATATAAACGCCAATAAAAATGCGGATATCCACCCATAGATTTTGCGAAAATGTCATTCACATATATTTTTGTGCCATATGCTGATGTTAAATTACCGTCAGGCCAATCCAATTGTGCTTCTAAATTAACAAAGTCCGTGTATTTTGTAAAAGTGGTGTTCCCATCTGTTGTGGCAAATTTCAAAATTTTTGGAGCAGGTGGCGATACACTGATGGTGTAGTAATATGCTGCTGCATTTTTATGATAATTGAAAATCCATGGACACGGATCTATGCCATGTGAATCAACTGGCACCCAAGTTGCTTCAAGGTAATTTCCATATATGTCACCATACGACTCTATAAGACCATCTTTGGTTGTATCAGTAAACCCTACATATATACGCTTTACCACATTTCCTTCCTCAATATATTTGTTTGCATAACAGTCATCCCTCCATTCCAAACCTAGATAAGCCGATGGATCACTAGGCTTGGCCCAAGCATTTTCAATATTGTGCCATGTATTAATCCTATAAGGAGGACGGCTTGGATTGACATCCGTGGAATAATAGAAATACTCCTTAGAGAAAGAAACTTTTTCCAAAGAAAAAAGTAGAAAGAAAAAAAGAAGAATTTTAATGCCCATCCTCAAGCACAGGGGGCACCGACGAGGTCGAATACAAAACTCAAGCCATCGATCCAGCAAGAAAAAAACTACAGAAACGATTCCAATCATACTCCCCTCCTGTTGGTATTGATCTGATTGAGAAAAAACCCCATCTCCGCTACCGAAGATGGGGTCACAATCCTTCCAGAGAAAAAACGAAATCTGAAAAAATCGCCTTCTCTTCGGCAGCCCAGCCGTCCCCGTGGGACCCGTAGGCTTTGCGTCACCGGGTTGCCCCGGCTTTGCTCTTGTCGGAGAAGCAAGAAACAAAAAGGGAAACCACTACTCAACAGGCAGCGTTTCCCTTCTCTATTAGGTGCTATCCAGCAATTTCATCACGCCCCCCCTTCGTGACGACGACTGCAAATTCCGTTAATCCTTGCGCGGGCACATTAGAAAGTCAAGTGAAAATATTCACCCTCGCGAGCATGACAATCGGATGCTCCCACGACATCCACTCTCCACCTCCAGCCCCCTCAACTCCTCCAGCAGCCTCCCCCAATTCGCACCTCTGCCGCCAGAAAGCAGGCTCGGCGAGGTGGTAGCCGAAGGGCTAAACTGGGAAATAGAGAGACTCCGAGACGCGGGAGAGGCTGAGCAGCCCCCAGACGTAGGAGAAGAAGTGTGGCCGTCAGAAGCCAGGCGCCGCCCCACCAGGCGTTGGCCGCCGTCGTAAGCCGCAGCGGTTGAGCAGCAGATAGCCGGTCAGGGTAGCCGGCAGGAAAACAAGGAAGAATTCGTAGGAATTAAAATGCATCGGCAGCGGGTTACTTCTTCAGCTTCTTCTCGACAAGATCGATCAACTTGCCAATGTTCTTCAACAACTGCAACTCGCCGATGGCCGACTTCACCCAAACCTCAGCGCCACCGCCAGAATCAAGTTTATTTGCGACTGGGTGTCCCAGGCATCTATGGCGTCGGCCGTGACTGGCGGGTGAAGATGATGCCCGGGTCGTCAATGACCTCGCGGAAGATGGGGAAGGCGACCGCTTTCTCGATGAGGAGTTCGCCGGGGGCGCCGATCACCCCAGCCTCGGACACCTCGGGAACCTCGATCAGCATACTTCAGAAGATCGCTGCCCGGACCAAGGCGATGCTTGCTGCACCGGCCTGAGTCAAAGCCATTCCCCAAACGAAACGGGCACCCCCGCAAGAGAGCGCCCGTTTCGCTTTTATTGCATATTTATGAATGGTTCAGCGCGCCGAAGCACCCTTGCCGCCCGGCTTGCCGCTGCGATAAGAGACCACCGGTTCCCGGGTCGGCCGCCGGGATCCGGATGCTCCACCCTTCCCCTTGTAGCCGCTGCCGGCGCCGGCCTTGTCCCGGTCGGCAAAGGGGCGTCGGGCTTTGCCCTGCGGACCGCCGGGGCGACGGCGGGCTTTCTCGGCCGGCGCGCGCAGTATACAGGTGGGCTCCAGCCCCGGCAGCACATGCTGCGGCAACTGCTGGCCGATGAAGCGCTGGATGCGCTGCAGGGCGGCATAGTCCGTCGCTGAAGCGAGGGAGACCGCCGTCCCGGAGGCGCCGGCCCGGCCGGTGCGGCCGATCCGGTGAACGTAGTCTTCGGCGAACTTGGGCAGGTCGAAGTTGATGACGTGGCTGATTTCCTTGACGTCGAGCCCGCGGGCCGCGACATCGGTGGCCACCAGCAGTCGCACACGACCCTTGCGCAGGTTATCCACCGTCCGGTTGCGGGCGACCTGGTTCATCTCGCCGTGCAGGGCGTGAGCCCGGTGCCCCTGACTGGAGAGTTCCCCGGCCAGACGCTCGGCATCCCGGCGGGTGCCGGCAAAGATGATCGCACGGGTCACGGCCGGTTCGCTCACCAGGCGTTCGAGCAGGCGCTGTTTGTGCTCGAGGTTGTCGGCCAGGTGCAGGCGCTGCTCGATCTGCTCATGAGTGGTCTGCTTGCCGACCACCTCGATGCGCACCGGCTCGTGCAGCAGGCTGGCGGCCAGGCGCGCCATGGTGGCATCCATGGTGGCGGTAAAAAGCAGGGTCTGTCGCCCCTTGGGGGCGGCGGCACAGACCTTCTCCACGTCCTCCTTGAAGCCCATGTCCAGCATGCGGTCGGCTTCGTCGAGGATCAGAAGTTCCAGTCGGGAAAGATCGAGACTTCCCCGGTCCAGGTGATCGAGCAGGCGCCCCGGCGTCGCCACAACCAGATCGATAGGCTGCGAAAGGTCGCGGAACTGCGGGCCGTAGGGGACCCCGCCGAGGATCACGGCGCTGCGAATGCGCAGATAACGGCCATAGGTGCGGGTGGCGTCCGTCACCTGGGCGGCCAGTTCGCGGGTCGGGGTCAATACCAGCACCCGCGGCGCCCCCTTGGTCCCCTTGACCAGGGTGGCGAGACGCTGCAGGGCCGGGAGCATGAAGGCGGCAGTTTTGCCGGTGCCGGTCTGGGCCGAGGCGATCAGGTCGCGGCCGGCGAGGGCCTCGGGAATGGCCTGGGACTGAATCGGGGTCGGCTCGGTGTAGCCGCACTCGGTGATGGCCTTGAGCAGGGACGGATCGAGTTGCAAAGCGGAAAAAGACATTACGGTTCCTCCGCGCGCCGATGCGGCGGCCGGCAACGTCAAAGGCAGGCACGAGAGGCCCTGCCCCGGGACGCGGCCAGGCTGCCGCGGCGGAACGCCGAACGGGTTGGGCGTGCGAACCGCAGGGCCAAACGGATGGCTCTAATGAAGGCGGCAACAGCACGACACAGACTGGCAATGAGACATCGTCGCCAACCTGAGTGCTGCCGCAGGATCGAAAGGGAAGCTGAGCGCAGGGCGGGGCCAGTGAGCGATGAAGCGCACGGCGGAAGAGAAAATATCTTTACGACTCGCGGGCCGTTTCCACCGTGGCGATGAACAGTCTGGGCGCATCATACAGACTTTGGGCGGAAAAACAAGAACTTTCTGCGGAATTCAGAATACAGAAGTCAGAATATAGAAGAGTGGCAGTTATTCTGTATTCTACATTCTGTATTCTGTATTCCTTTCAGATATTTCCCCTTCCCCCTCCACGAGCTCGCGTAACTCCCGCAACAGCCCACCGACGAAGTCATACCCCTTCTGCCAGAAATCAGGGTCGGCCAGGTCGATGCCGAGCGGGGCCAGCAGGTCGGCCGGTTTGCGGCTGCCTCCGCGGGAGAGCAGTTCAAGGTACTTGGGGACGAACCCGCTCCCCTCCTCCTTGTATTTCTGATAGAGGGCCAGCACCAACAGCTCGCCAAAAACGTAGGAGTAGCAGTAGAAGCGGGCATGAATGAAGTGGCTGATGTAGCTCCAGCCCCAGCGGTAAGGCTCGATCATCTCCACCGCGTCGCCGAAAAGCTTCCCGTTCTCTTCCCACCAGAGAGCACAGAGTTGGTCGGGGGCCAGCAGCCCTTCGGCCCGTTGACGGTGCGCCGCCAACTCGAAACGGGTGAGGACATTCTGGCGAAAGGTGGTGGCGATGATATCCTCGAGCTTGCCGCAGAGAAGCTCGATCTTCGCCTGACGGTCGGTCTCCCGGTCGAGCAGGTACCGGGTAAGCAGCATCTCGCCGAAGACGCTGGCCGTCTCGGCAAAGGGGAGCGGGGCCTGGTAATGAAAGAGATTCTGTCCTTGGGAAAGGGCAAAATGGACGCCATGCCCCAGCTCGTGGGCGAGGGTGGCGACATCCCGCAGGGTGCCGGTGTAGTTGAGCAGAACGTAGGGGGGCAGCCCCGGCAACATCCCCTGGCAGAAAGCGCCCCCACTCTTTCCCGGCCGGGGAAGCACATCGAGGCGACGCTCGCTGAAGAATGCCTCGGCCGTCTTCGCCATTTGCGGCGAGAAGCCGCGGAAGGCCGCCAGCACCGTCTCTCTTGCTTCGGCGAAGGGATAATACCTGCTCTCCGTGCCGAGCGGCGCGTAGAGATCGGTATTCTTCATCAGCGGAAGCTTCAGCAGCCGGCGTTTGAGGTCGAAGTACTCCCGGGCAAGCCCGTAGTTGCTCTCAGTGACCTCCATCAAGCGCTCCACCATGGCGCCATCCGTCTCGTTTGCCAGGTGGGTGGGGGTCATCAGATCGGGGTAGCGGCGCAGCTCGACCTCCTTGGCGTGATCGAGCAGCAGGTTGTTGAAGCAGGAGGTGAGAACCAGGGCATTGTCGGCGTACAGCTCCAGGAAGGTGGAGAAGGCCCCCTCGCGCACCTCGGCATCCGGATGGTAGAGCAGCGCCAGCAGTTCCTCTCCGGTCATCTTCCGGGGTGCCTCCTCCGCCGGCAGGCGAAAGGTGAACGTCAGCGAGGAGGTCAACTCCTCAAAAAGCTGGACGAAGGCTTCCTTGCCCGAGAGGTCCTTGCGCTTGAGCGCCTGTTCCACCTCTTCGGAAAGGGTGTAGGGGGCATGCGCCCTCAGCTGCTGAAGGTAATGAGCATAGGGCGCCACTTCAGGGTCCCTGAGCAGGACGGCCATGCGCTCCTCGTCGATGGCCAGAAGCTCCAACTCGAAAAAAAGGGTTTCCTCGGCCAGGGCGCTCCAGGCTTCGCGGGCCCGGGCCAGGAGTGCCTTGTGAGCGTCGGGTGAGCTGTCGCCGGCAAAGAGCAGTTGGGCGTAGAGATATGGCTTGAGACCCGTCTTCTGCAGATCCTCATAGCTGCGCAGGGCAGCGGCGAGCAACTCGGCCGAAAGGTTTTCCGATCGGGTGCGCCCGCGAAAATCATGGTGGAACGACTTGCCACGCTCCCGCGCTCGTTCCAGGTCGGCGGCCCAGCGGGGGTCGTCAAGTCCGGCGTAGAGGGGGGCAAGGTCCCAGCTCAGGTGGTTTTCGTTGGTAGTGCCCATAACTACTCCTTGGCATGATTGGCAGGACGAAACCTTAACGGGTAAAGCACACTCTGTCAACCGGCAGACATTCGTCAAGGTCATCATTGACAGGGATGAAGGCCGGGGAGTACCATCTGCCGATGAATTCTAAAGAGAGTAAAATTCTTCCCCTGCCGCCGATGCTTCCCCGTTACCTGGTGCAGGCGGGATTTTTCCTGTTCCAGCTCTGGATCGGCTTTCGTTTTATTCGCTGGGTAGCCGCCCTGCAACAGGGAGAGATTCCCGTCTCATCCCGGCCGGCGGCGGTCGACGGCTTCCTCCCCATCAGCGGGCTGATGGGGCTGCGTCACTGGTGGCAGACCGGCGAGCTTTATCCGGTCCATCCAGCGGCTGCCCTGATCCTGCTGGCGGCCCTGCTTACCGCATTGCTGCTCAAGCGCGGCTTCTGCTCCTGGGTCTGCCCGGTCTTCCCCGTCTCGGAAGGGCTGTGGCGGCTCGGCAACAGGCTCTTCGGCCGCACCTTTGCTCCCCCTTTCTGGCTCGACCTGCCGCTGCGCGGGCTCAAGTACCTGCTGCTCGGGTTTTTCGTCACCCAGATTCTCTGGCTGATGCCTCTCCCCGCCCTGCAAGCCTTTATCGCCTCTCCCTACCACAAGCTCGCCGATGTCCGCTTGCTCCAGTTCTTTCAGCACCCTTCGGCCACACTGCTGGCGGTCCTGG
>DATBML010000005.1:0-2012 GCA_036554885.1 Desulfuromonadales bacterium | reverse complement strand
GGATGATGCAATTGACGACGATCAGCGGAATGAAGATGCCAAGAGCCTGATAGAGGTCGTAGACGTAAGCCTCCATGCAAAGTTGCACCACGGTAACGAATGAGGCGATCAGCACTATATAGGCCGGAATGCGGACTTTGGACGGAATCACCTTGCGCAGCAGGGCGACGGCCACATTGGAGCAAAGCAGAACGAAAGTGGTGGCCAGCCCCATCCCCAAACCGTTTTCGGCGCTAGTGGTGACGGCAAGCGTCGGACACATCCCCAGCACCAGTTTGAAGACGGCGTTCTCCCTCCATATCCCCTTGGTGAACTCGCGCGCCAGATTCATCCCTCACTCCTCCCCGTTTCGATGATCTGCTGCCGGTGCTCGCGATAGAACTCAAGACCCTGCCGGACCGCACCAACCACGGCCCGCGGGGAAATGGTGGCGCCGGTAATCTGGTCGAACGCCCCGCCGTCCTTCTTCACCCGCCAGTCCGCATCACCCAGCCCCTTTCCGCGAAACTGCTCCTTGAACCAGGGTTCTACGATCTTGCTGCCGAGACCGGGAGTTTCGGCGTGTGTGAGGATTTCGATGCCGGTAACGGTTCCTTCGGGAGTGATGCCGACCATGATTTCGATGTTGCCGCTGTAGCCGTCCGGAGCGATCACCTTGAAGGCGACTCCAGCCAACTCGTTGGCCTGACGGCCGCGATAGAAGGTGCGGCTGAGGTCCCGGCCCTTCTTGTCCTTTCCCGTCACCAGGCTTACGGTGTCGGCGTCAGGAGAGTTGTCGATGGGAGGCAGAACTGCCTGCAGGGCCTTGAGGGTCTGCAAGCGACGCTGCTCGGCAATCGGTTCCCGGGTCACGCCCTCCACCAGGGAGAGAATGAGGCCGGCGCCGGCGGCAATGATGGTCAGAACCAGAGCGAGTCTGCTGATATCTTTCACGGTTCCTCCCCTAGCCCTGCGGCGCAACGAAACCGAACTTCTTCGGCCGGGTGAAGCGATCGATCAGCGGGGTGACCGCGTTCATGAGAAGAATGGCGAAGGAGACCCCCTCCGGATAGCCGCCGAAGAGGCGGATCAGCACGGTGATCAGGCCGCAGCCGAAGCCGAAGAGGAGCATCCCGCGCACGGTGATGGGTGAGGTCACCATGTCGGTGGCCATGAAGAAGGCGCCGAGCAGCAGGCCGCCGGTCAACAGGTGAAAAAGCGGCCCCGGGTAGCGCCCCGGATCGAGCAGCCAGAAGAGGCTGCCGAGAACCACCACAGTACCGAGGTAGCTGACGGGAATATGCCAGGTGATGATGCGCTTGGCGAGCAGAAACAGACCCCCGAGCAGCAGGGCAGCGGCCGAGACCTCGCCGAGCGAGCCAGCCATATTCCCGGTGAAGTAGTCGCCGTAGGGTCCCTGCAGAGCGGCGGGGATCTGGCCGGTGAGCATTACCGCCGTCTTCATCTCGCCCAGAGGTGTGGCGGAGGTCACTGCGTCGATACCGGAGCCAAGTGGCGCCGGCGCGGTCCAGGTCGTCATCTGCACAGGAAAGGAGATCAGCAGCACTACGCGGGCAACCAGCGCGGGGTTGAAAGGGTTGTATCCCAGGCCGCCATAGACCTGCTTGCCGACGGCGATGGCAACCACCGAACCGACCAAAGCCATCCACCATGGGCTGGAAGGCGGCAGATTGAGGGCGAGCAGGATGCCGGTCAGGGCTGCGCTGCCGTCGCCGATCGTCAGGGGCTTACCCATAAGCCGCTGGCAGAGCGCCTCGGCGGCAACGCAGCCGAGGGTGCAGAGAAGAAGCAAGGTGAGTGCCGGCAAGCCGAAGAAGTACACGGCAACGGCGCAGGCGGGCAGCAGCGCATAGATGACCGCCCGCATCACCTTGTCGGTCGTCTCGCCCGAGTGGATATGGGGGGAAGAGGAAAGATAAAGCTGTTTCTCCACGTCAGACCTTCCTTCTCTTGGCTAGGATCGCTCCCTTGCCGTAGCGGATCGCCTGCACCAGGGGAAGGGTAGCGGGGCA
>DATBML010000001.1:0-4126 GCA_036554885.1 Desulfuromonadales bacterium | reverse complement strand
CGCCTTCGGCTCGGGACGGACGTTGAAGCCGAGGACGATGGCATCGGAGGCCGAAGCGAGCGAAACGTCGCTCTCGGTGATGCCGCCGACACCGGTATGGATCACGACCAGACGGCAGGCTTCGGTGGAGAGCTTGACCAGGGCGTCCTTGACCGCTTCGACCGAACCCTGAACGTCACCCTTGATGACAACCTTGAGTTCCTTGACCTCGCCCTGCTGAATGCGGGCGTAGAGCTGCTCGAGAGAGATCTTGCTGGTTTTGGCCAGTTCTGCCTCGCGCAGTTTCTGCTGGCGATGCTGGGCCACGTCCTTGGCGATTTTCTCGTCCTCGACGGCATGGAAGGTATCGCCGGCGTCGGGCACCCCGGTCAGACCGGTGACTTCCACCGGGAAAGAGGGACCGGCCGCTTCGACACGATTGCCACGGTCGTCGGTCATGGTCCGGACCCGTCCGTAATGAACGCCGGTGACGATCGGGTCGCCGATGTGCAGGGTTCCCTCCTGCACCAGAACGGTGGCAACCGGCCCACGACCCCGGTCGAGGCGTGCTTCGACGACGGTCCCGCGAGCCCGCTTGCTGGGGTTGGCCTTGAGCTCCATGACCTCCGCCTGCAGCAGTATCATCTCCAGCAGTTGATCGAGATTGGTACGCTGCTTGGCCGAAACCTCGACGAAAATGGTTTCTCCGCCCCAGTCCTCGGGAATGAGGCTGAACTCAGTCAACTCCTGCTTCACCCGTTCGGGATTGGCGTCGGGCTTGTCGATCTTGTTGATGGCGACGATGATCGGCACACCGGCCGCCTTCGAGTGGTTGATCGCTTCCTTGGTCTGAGGCATGACACCGTCGTCCGCCGCCACCACCAGGATAACGATGTCGGTCACCTTGGCGCCACGGGCACGCATGGCGGTGAACGCCTCATGGCCAGGGGTATCGAGAAAGGTGATCTGCCGGCCACCGAGCTGCACATCGTAGGCACCGATGTGCTGAGTGATGCCGCCAGCTTCGCCCGCGGTTACGTTGGCTGCACGGATGGCATCGAGCAGACTGGTCTTGCCGTGATCGACGTGACCCATGATGGTCACCACCGGCGGTCTGGGTTTGAGGTCCTCGGGTTTCCCCTCCTCGCCCTCACGCAGACTGGCGTGTTCGAGAATCGTATCCTCGTCGAAGGCCACATTCTCGACTTCGTAATTGAACTCCGAGGCCAGGATGGCCGCGGATTCGAAATCGAGAGGATGATTGATGGTGACCATCGTCCCTTGGCGCATCAACTCCTTGATCAGATCGTTGGCCTTGACCCCCATACGCTTGGCGAGTTCGCCTACGGTGATGACATCGGTGATGCGGATAATTCGCTTGATCGCCTTGGAAACGGTGACCTCGGTTTTCTTGAGCGGCTTGGCAGCCCGGCGTCCCTTGCGGAACTTGTCGCCACGCTCGAGGTCGAAGATCTCCACCCGCCGGCCTCGACGTGCTCCGGCATCGCCGCGACCCGGTTGGGCTTCGCTGTAATCGGCGCCTTTCCCCTTTTTATTCTTTTTGCCGCCACGGGGCTCCTTGGTCACCAGGGCTTCCGTGGGCGCCGGGGCGGGACGGCCACCGGGGGCAGGCCGACCACCGGGTGACGGGCGTCCGCCAGGGGCGGGACGGCCACCTGGGGCCGGTCTTTCACCCGCTGCCGGGCGGCCGCCAGGGGCCGGCCTTTCGCCGGGTGCCGGACGGCCGCCAGAGGCCGGTCTTTCACCAAACGGTGGACGGCCGCCGGGAGATGGTCTTTCGCCGGGCGCGGGACGACCACCGGGTGCAGGCCTTTCGCCGGGCGTCGGACGACCGGGACGGAAGGGCTCTTCGCGCCGGGCTGCGCCGGGCCGCTCCGATCGCACGACTTCTTCCCTCCGCTGGGGAGGCGCCGCCTGCGGCAACTCAACCCGACCCAGGATTTTGGCCCTGGAGGCGGTCACTTTTTCGCCACGGACTTCCTTTGCCGCCGGCGCTGCCGGCCGGGCGGGCTCTTCCGCGGGCTTAACCGGGGCGACCGGTTCGAATTCGCCAGCAGGCTCGGGTATATGGGGGGGCGGTGCAACAGCAGCCGGCGGCTCGACCGCGGGAGCCGTCTTTACCGCTTCCGCAGTGGTGGCAACCGGCTCAGCAGGCACGACCGGCTCGGCGGGCGCTTTGACCGGGGCAACGGCCTGAGGCTCTTCCCTGACCGGCGGAGCGGGCGGCTCGGCCGCCAACTCGGGAGCAGCCTCCTCAGCGGCAACGGCCGGCATCTCCTTGCGGCGCCGGCGAATAATACCCGGAGTGATCCGCTCTTCCTCGACCTTCTCGACCGACTTGGCGGTCGCCGATTCGAATTTATGGAGATCACCCTCTTCGAGGACGCTCATATGAGTTTTCACATCGACCCCGGCCTGCTGGAGCTTCTCCATGAGGACTTTGTTGTCAAGCCCGAGTTTCTGCGCCAGTTCGTACACCCTTGTCTTTCCCATCAACTCTCCCCTACGATGTTCTCATATCGCGACAGTTCGGTTTTTACAGATTCGGCCAGCAGTCCATCTTTGAGAGCGACGACGCTTCTCTCTCCCTTGCCGAGAACCTGACCGAGAGTCCCCTTGTCAAAGAGACGAAAACAGGGAATTCCGGCCATCGCCGCTTTGGCAGCCACCTTCTCGCCAATCGCAGCGGAAACATCGTCAGCCATCAGGACCAGCGCCAGCCCCGCGCGGCCACCCAGACTATCCATCACCAGGCTGCTGCCGGAGACGACGTTGGCCGACTTACGCGCCATCCCGAGAAGATTCAGAATGCGTTCACGAATCTGCTGCCGAACAGCCTCCCGGAGTACCACCGCGTCCAGGTCACGGATATTGCGCCTGAATGCACGGTCGAACTGACGCCGCTTGAGCGCCGACTCGATGCAGTGGCGGTCGAGGCAGGTATAGGCGCCACGGCCCGGCAGTTTATGGCGATAATCAACCAGCATCTCACCCTGTGGTGAGAGGACGTAACGAACCAGAGCGTTCTGATCGAATACCTGCCTGCAGCCAAGACAGCTGCGTTGCGCTTTGTGACCGGGGGCGGACAACCGAGTTATTCCTCCTCCGTCGCTTCCTGATTTTCAGCGGCCACCTCGACGCCTTCTTCGCCGGACGCATCCAGCTCGGCCAGACTCTGGGCGAGCTCCTCCTTGGTCATGCTGCTGCGGCCGGCAATGTTGTGTGCCTTGGCCATCTCATACAGTTCGTCCCGAGTGTGCTCACCTGCCAGCGCATCGGCCTCGGCGGCCAGCGCATCGGCCTCGGCGGCCACTTCGCCCTGCCGGAGTTCTTCCAGTTCGGCCTCGGCAGCCCGCGTTTCGCTCTTGATGTCGATCTTCCACCCCGTCAGTTTGGCGGCCAGACGGACGTTCTGCCCTTTCTTGCCGATTGCCAGCGAAAGCTGGTCGTCGGGGACAATGATTTCCAGGGCCTGTCCCTCGTCGTCAACATAGACACGCGATACTTCGGCCGGCGCCAGGGCGGAACAGGCGAAGCGGGCGGGTTCCGGGGTCCAGGGGATAATATCGATCTTTTCACCACGCAGCTCGGAGACGACATTCTGCACACGGGAACCGCGCATGCCGACACAGGCACCCACCGGATCCACATCGGGGTCGTGGGAAACAACCGCGATCTTGGCCCGGCTTCCGGGCTCTCTGGCAACCGCCTTGATCTCCACGATGCCTTCGGCTATCTCAGGCACCTCAAAGTGGAAGAGAGCGGCAACCAGTCCGGGGTGGGTTCGGGAAAGGATGATCTGTGGCCCCTTGGGAGACATTTTCACATCGGCGATATAGGCTCTGACGCGATCGCCCTGGCGATAGTTTTCCCGCGGCACCTGCTCGCGATGCGTCAGCAGCGCCTCGGCCCGGCCCAGGTCGACGATCAGGTCGCCGCGCTCGTAGCGACGGACGATGCCGTTGACCAGTTCGCCCACCCGGTCCTTGAACTCGTTGAAGACGCCTTCCCGCTCGGCTTCCCGAACCTTCTGGATGATCACCTGCTTGGCGGTCTGGGCGGCGATCCGGCTGAAATTGCTGGCGTCCATCTTCATGCCGAGAGAGTCGCCGACCTCAACGTCAGG
>DATBML010000434.1:0-3630 GCA_036554885.1 Desulfuromonadales bacterium | reverse complement strand
GCAGTCCGACCGCGATACGCCCCTCGCCGTCATCGAGATGGATGGTGACGGCATGGCGCAGTGGCAGCCAGGCTTCGATTCCTACTCCGCGCCAGGGCGCCAGCTGAAATACCTGGTTCGGGTTTATGACGAGCAGGGGCGCTTCGACGAAACGGCGGCCCAGCCCCTGTGGGTGGTCGACCAGATTGATCCGTCCGTGACGGCGGCGAATACCCGGGAGGAACTCCTGGTCGGCTATGGCGAGAGCCGTATCGCCAGCCGGAATATTCCCCTTCGCGGCGGCATGGTGCAGGCCCACGGCAGCGCGGTCCCTGCCGAACACGGGGTGTGGCTGGCCGGCTATGCCGTGCCGGTGGACGGGGAGGGTCGATTCGTCGCCGAAGAAATCCTGCCGGACGGCATGCATACCGTCGAGGTTGCCGTTCTCGACAAATCAGGCAATGGCGAGCTGTTCCTGCGCGACCTGGCACTAAAAAAGAGCGACTGGTTTACGGTGGGAATCGCCGACCTGACCCTGTCCGCCAACAAGACGAACGGGCCGGCCAAGCTGCTCGCTCCGGACCGACCGCAATACAGCGACGACATCGACCTTCAGGGGCGCCTGGCGTTCTATACCAAAGGCAAGATCGGGGAGGGCTGGGGGCTGACGGCGAGCGCCGATACGCGGGAAGGTCCGCTGGACGAGATCTTCACCAACTTCATGGACAAGTCCCCCGATGCGCTGTTCCGGCGCATCGACCCGGATTATCACTTCCCGACCTTCGGTGATGACGGCACCGTCACCGAGGATGCGCCGACCATGGGCAAGTTCTATCTCAGGTTGGCCAAGAGAGAGAACTACGGACTCTGGGGCAACTTCAAGATCGGCTATACCGACACCTACCTGGCGCACGTGGACCGTGGCCTGTACGGCGCGAACCTGCATTATCAGACCCTTGGCACCACCAGCTTCGGCGAGCAGCGATTCCTGGTCGACGGGTTTGCCGCGGACCCGGGGACGGTGGCCGGACGTGATGAATTGCGGGGGACGGGGGGCTCCCTCTATTTCCTGCGCCAGCAGGACATCCTCGAGGGGTCCGAGCGTGTGCGCATCGAAATCCGCGACAAGGATTCGGGCATGGTCCTGAGCGTCAAGAACCTGACTCCGGCGCTCGATTACGACATCGACTTCCTGCAGGGACGAATCGTGCTCTCGCAACCTCTGGCCGCCACCGCCGACGACAGTCTGCTCGTGGACAGCGGCTCCGTCAGCGGCCATCCCGTCTTCCTTGTGGTCCGGTATGAATTCACCCCCGGGGTCGAGGACCTTGACACGCTGGCCATCGGCGGCCGGGTTCATTACTGGTTCAACGACTACGTCAAGGTCGGGCTGACCGCAAACCATGATGAGGAGGAGGGGCATGACAGCAACCTGGATGCGGCCGACGTGACCTTGCGAAAATCCTCCGAAACCTGGCTCAGGCTCGAAGCCGGGCGCACCGAGGGTCCGGGCGTTTTGAAAACGAGCTCCTCCATCGACGGCGGCTTCGATATTGACACCCTTGATCCCCCGGCCGGCACCGACGACGGCGAGGCTTTGGCGTATCGCCTCGATGCCAGTTTCGGTTTGCAGGATTTCCTTGCGAACGGGCGGGGACGGGTCACCTTCTATCTGCAGGACCTCGAGGCAGGATATTCGGCCCCGGGTCTGGCCACTGACCGGGATCTGTCCCAGTACGGCGGAACGGCAACGCTCCCGCTGTCGGACCGTCTGGGGCTGCGGCTCAAGGCCGACAAGCTGGATCAACGCCAGGGGCTGGCGACCACGGCCGGCGAGGTAGATGTCGATTACCAGATGGGTGAGCACTGGACGGTCAGCTCGGGCGTGCGTCATGACAGCCGCGAGGACAACTCGCCGGAGGTGCCCCTGACGCAGGAAGAAGGCGACCGTACCGATGTGGTGGCCCGGCTGCTGTACGATTCCCGGGCGCGCTGGACGGCCTACGGCTTCGTGCAGGAGACCCTGAAGACGACCGGCAACCGGGAGGACAACGCCCGGGTCGGCACCGGCGGCAGTTTCCAGGTGACCAGCCGGTTCAGAGTGACCGGCGAGGTTTCGGAGGGAGACCTCGGAGCGGCCGGCCGACTCGGAACGGAGTATCTGTATTCCGACCGGACCACCCTGTACCTCAATTATGCCCTCGAGAACGAGCGCACGGATAACGGTCTGCGGGCCAGGAAGGGAAATATGGCATCCGGCTTCCGCACGCGTTATTCCGACAGCGCCAGCATCTACCTCGAAGAGCGCTACACCCACGGCGACGTGCCGACCGGCCTGATGCATTCCACCGGCGTGGAGCTGGCGCCCACCGATCGCCTCAACCTTGGCGCGAATCTGGATTTCGGCACCCTCAAGGATTTTCAGACGGGGGCCGAGCTCGAGAGAACGGCGGCGGGCGTGAGTGTCGGCTACGGGTTCGAAAAGCTGAAGATCGCCAGTGCCCTGGAATACCGGGTGGACGACAGCGAGCAGCCGGATGCCAGCTCCTCCAGACGGACCACCTGGCTGCTTAAGAACAGCCTCAGGTACCAGTTGTCCCCGGACTGGCGACTCATCGGCAAGTTCAATTATGCCCACAGCGAGAGTTCACTGGGCCAGTCTTTCGACGGCGACTACACGGAAGCGGTACTGGGCTACGCTTATCGCCCCATTCACCACGACCGGCTGAATGCCCTGTTCAAGTACACCTATTTCTACAATGTGCCGGCGCCCGAGCAGTCGGTGGCGGTTGGCCTTGACGGGGAAGCCCGCGTGATCCAGTCGGCGTCCGACGTGATCCAGCGCAGCCATATCGGGGCCGTGGATGTCATGTATGACCTGACGGCGAGGTGGACCGTGGGCGGCAAGTACGCCTACCGCCATGGCGAGGTGAGCCAGGATCGGGAAGATCGGGATTTCTTCACCAGCCGGGCCCACCTCTATGTGGTGCGCGCCGACTGGCACTTTCTCCACCGCTGGGATGCTCTGGTCGAGGCCCGGCTGCTCGACCTGCCGGACGCCCACGATCAGCGAAGCGGCGCGCTGCTCGGCCTCTACCGGCAACTGGGCGAGCACATCAAGGTCGGTGCCGGCTACAACTTCAGCGACTTTTCCGACGATCTGACCGACCTGGATTACCAACACCAGGGGCTGTTCATCAACCTGATCGGGATGATGTAGATCATTTCTGGTTGCAGACCGGTCACACACTCGAAAGCAAGGTGGTAAAGATGCTCAAATGTCTGAAGGTGGCAATTGTGGCGGTTTCGATGCTTCTGCTGACCTGCCCCGCTTACGCGCAGGAAGTCACGAAGGAGCAGATCAAAGGGCTGGACGAGCAGATCCAGGAAATCAAGACCGATGTTCTCGGCATCGCGGCGGAATTGAACCGGCTGGAAGAAAAGCTGCTGTATCCGTCCGATACCCAGGTCGCGGTGTTCGTGTCGCTGGCCAACGGTGAAGCGTTCCGCCTCGATTCGGTCGAAATCCTGTTGGGCGGCAAGCCGGTAGCCCAACACCTCTATACCTTCAAGGAACTCGAGGCCCTGCAGAGGGGGGGAGTGCAGCGCATCTATACCGGCAATATCATGACCGGCGAACACGATCTGCAG
>DATBML010000389.1:0-2347 GCA_036554885.1 Desulfuromonadales bacterium | reverse complement strand
AGGGGAAACCCGTCCCCGGCAAGGTGGGCGCGGATTTGGTGGGTGCGTCCGGTCTTCGGCCGGGCCTCGACCAGGGCGACACCTTTGCCCCGGCGCAGGAGGCGAAAGGCCGTTTCCGCCGGCTGGCCGCCGCTGGCGACGGCGACGGTGCGGCCGCGCACCCCGGGCTTGAGAAAGTTTTTGACGTGGAATGAATCGGGCGGCCCCCCCGCCACCAGGGCAAGATAGACCTTCTCCACCTCGCGTTCGGAAAACTGGCGGGAAAGTTCCCGGTTGGCTGCATCCGTCAGGGCGAAGAGGAGGACGCCGGTGGTGTCGGCGTCGAGTCGGTGGAGGAGAATCGGGGTACCCGCCCCTTCCTTCTGCAGCAGATCACCCACCAGACAAAGAGCGTTGGCCCGCCCCGCCACCGTCGGATGGGCGGGTAGTCCGGCCGGCTTGTCGACCGCCAGCAGATGCTCGTCGCGGTAGATGATGAGAAGTTCGGGGGCCGGCGGGACCGGCTCGGGCAGGTCGAGGGTGACGGTGACCGTTTCACTTCCCTGCAGCAGCTGCCCGGCCCGGCGCTCCGTCCGACCGTCGACGAAGACCTGGCCGCCGTCGAGCGCCTTTTTGACTGCCTTGCGGGACACCCCGGCGAGGCAACGGGCGATGAAGAGATCGAGCCGCTCGCCGGCCGCGGAATCGTCGGCTAGCAGGGTCGCCCGCCGCTTTCCCCCCGCAGCACTCACGCCACAATGCCTTTCAAGCCTGCGGCATCGGCCCCGCTGATCCGCACCGCGACCACCCTTCCCGCCCAACCCTCCTCGGCTGGAAAACGAACCGTGAGATAGTTGCGACTCACGCCGCGGCTGAGTCCTTTGACGCGTCCCGCTTCGACCACCACGTCCAGCGTCCGGCCGACGAAGCCGGCGGCGAAGGCCCGCAGTTTCGCCTCGCCGAGGCTCCGCAGCACGACGGCCCGGGCCTTGACCACATCGCCCGGCAGCTGACCGGGCATGGTGGCGGCGGGGGTGCCGGGACGGCGGCTGAAGGGGAAGACGTGCAGGTGGGTGACCGGCAGCGATTCGATCAGCCGGCAGGTGTTGGCAAATTCCTCTTCGCTTTCGCCGGGAAAGCCGGTGATGACGTCGAGACCGATGGCGGCCTCGGGGAGCCGCTCCCGGATGCGCCGCACCAGGCCGGCGAAGAAGGCCGTGGTATAGTGCCGGTTCATGCGCGTCAGCACCCGGTCGTCGCCGGCCTGCAGAGGGATGTGGAAGTGGGGGCAAAGTTCCGGTGCGGATGCGACGGCCTCTATGAGGGAGTCGGAAATCTCCGTCGGCTCGATGGAGCCGAGTCGCAGACGCTGCACTCCGGTTTCGGCGGTAAGGCGGCGGATCAGCTCGACCAGGGTCAGGGGTGGAGCGAGATCGGCGCCGTAGCCGCCGATGTGGATGCCGGTCAGCACGATTTCCGGGTAGCCGGCGGCGACCAGTTCGCGCACCTGGGCGACGACCTCGTCGGGACGCACCGAGCGACTGCGGCCGCGGGCGTAGGGGATGATGCAGTAGCTGCAGAAGGCGTCGCAGCCGTTCTGGATCTGGACGAAAGCGCGGCTGCGCTCGGCGAAGGAGGAGAGCGGCAGGACAGCAGCCTCCTCGCGGCGGCGGATGTCGGAAACCTGGATCGTCGGCTCGGCATCCTCCTGCTCGAGCAAGTCGAGCAGGTCGCGCTTCTCCTCGTTGCCGAGCACCAGGGAGACGCCGGGGATGGCGAGCAGAGCCTGCGGGTCGACCTGGGCGTAGCAGCCGGTCACCACCACCCGGCAGGCGTCGTTCAGGCGGCGGGCCCGGCGGATGAGGTTGCGCGACTGGGCATCGGTGGCGGCGGTCACCGTGCAGGTGTTGACGATCACCAGGTCGGCGCCCGCCTCGAAGGGGACGACCCGGTAGCCGGCCGTCTGCAGGCGCTCTTCCATGGCCGCCGATTCGAACTGGTTGGTCTTGCAGCCGAGAGTGGCTAGAGCAACCGTTTTCATTCGCAATCCTATCTACCTGGAAACCATTTGTTCACGCAACGCCGCAACGCTCGCGACAAAATCAATAAACCAAAGGGTTTCGTTGCGTCGTTGCGTTCGTTGCGTGAGATGGTTATTTTTCGTTATTCAATCCACCCGCCCCCGAGCACTCGGTCCCCCTCATAGAAGACTGCTGCCTGCCCCGGCGTCACCCCCCGTTGCGCCTCATCGAAGATGACCTGCGCCCGCTCGCCATCGAGGGGCGTAATGATCGCCGGCACCTCCTGGTGCCGGTAGCGGATGCGGCAGCGGGCGCGGAGCTCCCCGGCCGGGGGCTCCGCGTCGCTC
>DATBML010000300.1:0-3774 GCA_036554885.1 Desulfuromonadales bacterium | reverse complement strand
CAGAGCCGGTCGTAGTAGAAACCGTCCTCCTCGTCCCACATGCCGTCCGATCCCGACTTGTTAATGCCCGCAGCGATAAAGTAGAAGTGCTCGCAGAATTTCTGGACCATGTCCTCGTAGATGGGGTCGTAGGCGGCGAGTTCCACGGCGAGTTCCGTCATGTTCTGGCTGAAGAGGGCCATCCAGGCCGTGCCGTCCGCCTGCTCCAGGTGACCGCCGGGGGGAAGGGGGGCGCTGCGGTCGAAGACGCCGATGTTGTCCAGGCCGAGGAACCCTCCCTGGAAGACGTTCTTGCCGGTGAGGTCCTTGCGGTTCACCCACCAGTTGAAGTTCAGGAGCAGCTTATGGAACGTTCCCCGGAGGAATTCGAGGTCTGCTTCGCCGCGCAAGGCCTCCTCGGTGCGGTGCAGGAAGAGGGTCGCGAAGGCGTGGACCGGGGGGTTCACGTCGCTGAAGTTCCACTCGTAGGCGGGTATCTGGCCGTTAGGGTGCATGTAGACGTTCTTCAGCATCAGCATCATCTGCTCCTTGGCGAAGTCGGGATCGACGATGGAGAGCGGGAGCGTGTGGAAGGCCAGGTCCCAGGCCGCGTACCAGGGGTACTCCCACTTGTCGGGCATGGAGATGATGTCCTTGTTCAGCATGTGGAACCACTCCGAGTTCCGGGCGTTCTTGTATCCTTTATGGAGGGGGTTGGAGCGGTGCTCGTCCAGCCAGTTGTCCCCGTCGAAGTAGAAGAACTGCTTACTCCAGAGCATGCCGGCCAGGGCCTGGCGCATCACGTTGGCCGCGTCCTTGCTCACCGATGGCGGCGTGACCGACTGGTAAAACTCGTCGGCTTCCCGCAACCGGTCGGCGAAGATTTCATCAAACCCCTTGCCAAAGGGTTCGCCCTTCCGGTCAGGAGAGCTGAGCCGCAGGCGGATCACCGTGGTCTTGCCGGCGCCGACCGTGGCCCGGTAGTGCGCCGCGACCTTGGTCCCCTCCTTGCCGGGGTTCACCGCCTCCTGCCGGCCCTGCACCACGCAGTCGTTGATGCCGTCCTTGACGAAGGGGCTCTCGTTCGGTTGTCCGAAAAGCCGCTGGTGGTTTGTTTCGTTCTCGCAGAAGAGAAGAGGCACCTCCCCTTCGCAGAAAAGGTTGAGTTCACCCGCCAGCGGGTGAGAGGCCGCGACCGCGATCGCGCCTTTCGGCGCCTTGATCGTCTTGATGCTCGGTTTCGAGGGGGCCCGGTTGGATTCGGCAATCCAGGCCGACCAGTCGTTGCGGAACCAGAGCGTCGGCAACAGATGCAGCTCGGCCGCCTCCGGTCCCCGGTTGATCGCCGTGATCTTTACCAGGATGTCTTTGGCATCACCCTTGGCGTACTCCACGAAGACGTCGAAATAGCGATCCTCATTGAAGACACCCGTGTCGAGGAGCTCGTACTCCATCTCCTCCCGGTTCCGCTGGCGATTGGTCCTGATGATATCCTCATAGGGAAAGGCCGCCTGGGGGTACTTGTAGAGGTACTTCATATAGGAATGGGTCGGCGTGCTGTCCAGGTAGAAATAGTACTCCTTCACATCCTCGCCATGGTTCGCCTCGCTGTTGGTCAAACCATAGAGCCGCTCCTTGAGAATGGCGTCCTTGCCGTTCCAGAGGGCGAGAGCGAAGCAGATGCGCTGCATGTCGTCGGAAATGCCGGCGATGCCGTCCTCGCCCCAGCGGTAGGCGCGGGAGCGGGCCTGATCGTGGGTGAAGAAATTCCAGGCGTCACCCCCTTCGCTGTAGTCCTCCCGCACCGTCCCCCATTGCCGTTCGCTGAGATAGGGACCCCACTTCTTCCATGCGGCCTTCCGTTCACGGGCCTCCTGCAAGCGCAGGTGCTCGGCGGTTGTCGATGACTGATCGGAATTTTTCATGTCGTGAGTCCTCCTTGCCATGTTTGTTTTTTTTACTGCACGTTGCCTACTTTCGCCGAATGCGGACCTTCTCGATCAACTCCAGTCCTCCAACCTCGGCCACTTCGTAAAACTCGACCTCCGGCGTCCGACTCGAGCACTCCATTGCTTCGAGCACCCGGCCGTACAGGGGCGAGCGCAGGTGCTGGTCGAGGGCCTCGCGCGTGCGCCACTGCTCCGTGTAGCAGATTGCCCCGCCCTCCCCCACCTCGACGGTGATCGAGCAGCCGAGGCAGTCGTTGAGGGCGGCAATCTGCCCCTTCATGGATTCGAGCACTTCCAGGACAGTCTGCTCGGCCCCCGGACGCGGATATATCCTGACGATGGATTGCAACATGACTCCCTATAAGAACAGGAATCATGCCAAGCGGGGGGGGCAGAGAGGCGGGCTGCAACCTGTCAAAACCATTAAGCTTTAATTAAGCACAGGGGGGCATGGGCAGGCTATTGCCTGGCTGGAAAGGACGAAATATCGTCCCCGAGATGGGATGCCGCCTTCGGCGCGATCAGGAGCGGCTGGGATTAATACCGAGTTTCTGCATGCGCGAATAGAGGGTCGAGGGATTGAGGCCAAGCAGTTCGGCGGCGCCGCCGGCCCCCTTGACCCTGCCTTGTGTCGCCCTGAGAGTGGCCTGGATGTGCCGGCGTTCGACCTCCTCGAGAGTCGTCGGCGCAGAGGCCGACTGGCTTGCGGCAGGGAGATGATACAGTTCGAGGGTTTCACTCTGGCTGACGATCATCGAATACTCGATGACGTTGCGCAGTTCACGGATATTCCCCGGCCAGGGACAGGCAGTGAGCGCCTGCATGTCGCTGGCGGAGATCCGGCGGATCTTCTTGCCCATCCGTTCGCCGAACTCGTTGACGAACTCCCAGACCAGCTTCGGGATGTCCTCGGGACGCTCCCGCAACGGCGGCATCTGGATGGGGAAGACGTCGAGACGGTAATACAGATCGCGGCGGAAACGCCCTTTCTCCACCTCCTCGGCCAGATTGCGGTTGGTGGCGACGATGACCCGTACATCGACCTTGATGGTTTTCGGACTACCGAGACGTTCGAACTCCCCTACCTGCAACACGCGCAGCAGCTTGGCCTGGGTTTCGAGAGGCATTTCGGCGATTTCATCCAGGAAAAGGGTGGAGCCGTCGGCCAGCTCGAAACGCCCCACCTGCCGGTTGAGCGCGCCAGTGAACGCCCCTTTTTCGCGACCGAAGAGCTCGCTTTCCACCAGTGCTGCCGGCAGGGCGGCGCAATTCACCTTAACCATTGCCCGCTTGCTCCGGTCGCTCAAGCGGTGGATGGTCTCGGCAACCAGTTCCTTGCCGGTGCCGGTCTCCCCCGTGATCAGTACCGTGCTGCCGGTCCGGGCCACCTGTTCGATCTGGGCCATGATCGACCGCATACTGGCAGCGGTGCCGAGCAAATCCCGGCGGTCTTCGCATATCGCCACTTCGTTTCGCAGGTAGGCGTTTTCCATTTCGAGTTGGCCACGGAGGCGGTCGATTTCCCGAAACTGATCCTGAAGCTGCTGCTCTATCTTCTTGCGTTCCGTCACTTCGAACGTCACCCCCATGAGCCGGAGCCGCCCGTCCACCACCCCCGCCTGGACCCGGCCCCGGGAGGCCATCCAGCGGACTCGCCCATCCGGTGAAACAACCCGGTATTCGACGCTGATTTCATGTCCGGTGCAGCAGGCCTCGTTGATTTCAGCGCGGATCAACTCTTGATCGTCGCCAGGAATATCCTCGAAAAAGCGCTCGAGAGACACTATCTGGTCGGCAGTATAACCGAACATTTCCCGTGCATTTTCCGTCAACCAGAACAGGCCGG
>DATBML010000293.1:0-4712 GCA_036554885.1 Desulfuromonadales bacterium | reverse complement strand
GCTCCGCCCAAGGAAGGAGGTGCCCAATGACCCTCAGGACTTCATCGGCCATCCTGTCGATTCTTGTAATTTTCCTGTTCGTGCTCTCCCTTCCCGGCCTCGCCGACGCGCGCGGCGGCCGTGGTGGCGGCGGTGGAAGAGGCGGCGGGGGCGGCAGAGGTGGCGGCGGATTCACTCGCAGCAGCCCGGCCGGCGGCGGCGGGTTCTCCTCCCGTTCCGTTTCCCAGCGGCAAGCCCCCCGCCAGTCCGGTTTCCAGCAGCGGCAGGGAGCCGCGGCCGGAACGCGCCAGGCGCCGGCCGCGCAGCGCCAGGCACGGCCATCGACCGGACAGGTGGGTGCAGGGCAGCGGCAGGGCCAGCGCCAGGAGTCCAGGGGCGACCGCCAGGGCCAGCGCCAGGAGGCCAGGGGCGACCGCCAGGAGGGCGCCGGCGACCGGCAGCAGGATCGCCAGGACCAGCGCGACCAGGCCCGCGAGGACTGGCAGAGCCATGCCGATCAGGCGCGCGAGGACCGGCAGGACTGGGCCGAAGACGAATACTGGGACGATCACTGGCACGGCCATTACGACGATGATTTCGCGGCCGGCGTCGTGGTCGGCGCAACGGTGGGCGTGGCGGCGGCCGCAGCCGCGCAGCCGACCTACGTGACCGTGCTGCCCTGCACCACCTCGGTGGTGATCGTCAACGGCACCAGCTATTACAACTGCAGCGGCACCTGGTACAGCCGCGGCTACTCGGGCGGCAGCGTCGTCTATGTGGTCAGCGAGGCGCCCTGATGCCGGCAGTGTTTCTTCGGACAACCCGGAGACAGACGGGTGTGGTCGGAATGGGTCTGCCCCCCTGGTTTGTCGCCATAAATACAAGGCGAGGTGAAAAAATGAAAAGAATGTCGCTGGCTGTTTTTTCCGTTCTGTTGGTTCTGTTTGCGTCGGTTCAGGCGTTTGCCGCCGAGGACCCGGTGAAAAAGGCGGCGAAGGCCGCCATGGAGACCTTTGTTCAGGGATGCGAGACAGAGATAACCACTTACTGCAAGGACGTCTCCCCCGGTGAGGGTCGGATCCTGGCCTGTCTCTTCGCCTTCCAGGACAAGCTCTCCCCGAAATGCGAGTACGCCCTCTACGATTCGGCATCGCAGCTCGACCGCGCCCTCAACGCCATCACCTACGCCGTCAACGAATGCCGGGACGACCTCAAGAGCTACTGCGCCGACATCAAGCCCGGCGAGGGGCGCCTGCGCGACTGCCTGGAGAAGAACGAGGAGAAAGTCAGCGCCCGCTGCAAAACCGCGATAAAGGAAATCGATTTGAAGTGATCGCCGGCGAAGGCCGGGCCGACCGCCGAAGCGGTGCGGCGGCCCGGCGTCGACCGACAACCGCGGGCGAAATAATCACCAAGGAGTTCCGATCATGGCACGGTGCTGGCGTTTCAATCTCTTGATGCTGTTATTCAGCCTGGTTCTGGCGAATGGCGCCCGTGCCGGCGGCCTCTACCTCTACGAGGTCGGCAGTCCCGACGTCGGTCTGGCCGCAGCCGGTTACGCCGCCCGGGCGCAGGATGCCTCGACGGCCTTCACCAACCCGGCCGGCATGACGCGCCTGGATCGTCCCGCCCTGCTGCTGGGGGCGCAGCCGATGTACCTGAACCTGGAGTTCGAGCCGGATGAGAACACCTCGGCGGTGGCCCGCACCCTTCCCGGCGGCGGCACCGCCGACGACGGCGACAGCAACTCCTGGCTGCCGGCGGGCGGGCTCTTCTATGTCCACCCAGTCAGCGACAAGCTGGCGCTCGGCCTGGCGGTCATCGGCTCTTTTGGCCTCTCTCTCGACTACGATGACGACTGGGTCGGCCGTTACTACATACGGGAGGCGACCCTGCAAGCCGCCGCCATCCAGCCGGCCATCGCCTGGAAAGTGAACGACTGGCTGTCGGTGGGGGCCGGGGTGGCGGCGATCTACGGCATGCTGGAGGAGAAGATGGCGGTCAACAACATCGACCCGAGTCTGCCGGACGGCGAGCTCGAACTTAAGGACGAGGACTGGTCGGTGCAGTACAACTTCGGGCTGCTGCTCGAACCGAAGAAGGGGACGCGGTTCGGCCTCACCTACCTGTCGGAGGCGGACATCGACTTCGAGGATCGGGTCGAGTTCAGCGGCCTCGGGCCGGGGTTGCAGACGATTCTTACGAACCATGGTCTGATCGACGCCAAGCTCGATCTGGGAGTGACCCTGCCCCAGGCGGTCATGTTCAGCGCCTACCATCAGCTGAACGACCGGTTGTCGATCATGGGCAACCTCGGCTGGCAGGACTGGTCGCAGTTCGGCAAGGTCGACGTCGCCGTCAGTGCTGAAGATGCCACCAGTCTCACTGCCGACCTTGGCTACGAGGACACCTGGCATGCGGCCCTCGGCGCCCAGTACCGTCTTGCCGAGCCGTGGCTGCTGACCGGCGGCGTCGCCTACGACAGCTCCATGCTCGATGATGAGGAACGCAGTCCCGCCATGCCCGTCGGCGAATCCTGGCGCTTCGCCCTGGGGACCCGCTACGACTGGTCGAAGGACGTGACCCTCGGCGCCGCCTACGAGCTGGCCTGGGGGGGCGACCTGGATCTGGACGTGGAGCGCGGGCCGCTGGCCGGACGGGTTTCCGGGACCTACGAAAACGCCGCCCTCCATGTCGTGAGCCTGAACGTCGACTGGCGGTTCTAAATTGCAGCTGGTTAACTGGAGTTTACGGAAGAACCTGTTAGCATCAATTTAAAACTGAATAGGTTCGCATTACAACCCAAGGGAAAAGGAGACCAGCAATGAAACGAGAAATTTTCCGAAGCATTTGGATGCTACTGGCCGTTCTTCTTCTCGCCGGCTGCGCCGCCGGCGGCATGAAAAAGGTGGAGAAGGCCGGCTTCCTGGGCGACTACAGCCAGCTCAAGCCCGGCGGCGAGGATCGCGCGGCCCTCCTCTACATCAAGCCGGGGGTGGATCTGAAGCCCTACAACCAGATCATGTTCGAACGGGTGACGGTCATGCTCAGCCCCGAGGCCGACTACAAGGTGGTCGACCCGGCCCTGCTCAAGGAAATGACCGACTACTACCAACTGGCTCTGCTCAATGCCGTCAAGGATGGCTACCAGGTGGTCGACCAGCCGGGTCCCGGCGTGCTCCGGGTGCGGGCGGCCATTACCGACCTCAAGCCGTCCAAGCCGGTGGCCAACACCGTTTCTTCGATCCTGCCGATTGGCTGGGTAGTCTCCGGAGCAACCAAGGTGGCCTCTGACGACAATATGGGGACAGGCGAGGCGGCGACGGAGTTTGAGGTGCTCGACTCCCTGACTGCCGAGCGGCTGGCTGCTGCCGTGGACCGCCGCCAGGGTGGAAAGATGGCCTTTCGCGGCAAATGGACCGACACCAAGGACGCTTTCGACTTCTGGGCCCAGAGCTTCCGTGCGCGGCTGGACGAAATGCGCGGGGTGAAAAAATAATCTGATTAGCGACGAATCTTCCGCGAGACATTTTCCTCCCCCTTCAATGGGGAGGTCGGGAGGGGGCTGGGCTTCGGTACGCTGAGGTGCTGGCGAGCTTCGGCGAGGATGCCGCCGGCCGGATCAGCCATACCGGCGCCGGCGAAACCGACCCGCTCTACGACAACCTCACGCCGGAGGCGCGGTCCTTCAACCGCACGGTGGCCATTACCCTGGAATACATGGCGAAGGAATGAGTGGCAGATGAGTAAGGTGACGTAAGCCGATGCCCTGGGAGAGAGTCAACATCGAACGGCTGCAAAGGCTTTTTTACGAAGGCTTTTCCGTCATGGACATCGCCGAACCCCTTTGCTTTTTTCCTGCCGACAGGGAGGCAGAGGAGGCCAGGAAGGTCATGCTGACCCGGAATATTGAACTGGCCGGTGTCCTTCGGCATGGGGAGCTGATCGGTTATGTCTGGAGAGATGCGCTCGGGGAAGGAGTTTGCGGAGATTGTCTCCAGGAGTTCGAACCGGGGGAGGTGGTGAGCGACACCGCCTCCCTCGCCGGGGGAATCGAAGTGCTCGGCAGTCATGGCCACTGTTTTGTCGAAGTTTTCGGGCAGGTCAGTGGAGTGATCGGCCCGAACGATCTGGAAAAACCGCAGGTGCGTATCTATCTCTTCGGGCTCATCACCCTGGTGGAGGAGATCTTCGGACGGGAGATCCGTCGCCTTTTTCCTGCAGACAGCTGGCGTTCGGCGATTTCGCCGGGACGCCTGCAGAAGGCGGAGGAGCTCCGAAGCGAACGACAGCGGCGGGGACAGTCGGTCGATCTCGTCGACTGCCTGCAGTTTTCCGACAAGGGACAGATCATGGCCCGGCTCGATGAATTTCGAGAGGAGCTGGGCATGTCGAAGAGGGATGCGGACCGGGCCGTCAAGGAACTCGAGGTGCTGCGCAACAACCTGGCGCATTCGCAGAAGATCGTCAATGAACAATGGCGTCGAATCCCGATCTTCAGCTCGAGGATCGACAGGATTCTTTCGAGTTTGGGGAGTGCGTGAATTCGAACAGGTTTATGAACATCAGCGGCGGTGCATGCTGAAGCAGAGGGAAGGAGCAAGCGAGTGTCTGCCAAGGTACGGACCATTCTCCATGTCGAAGACGACCCCGCTTTGGCCCATCTGGTTCGGGTGGTCTTCGAGAATCTCGGCTTCCGGGGGGATATCCTCGGGGCGAGCCGCGTTTCGGAG
>DATBML010000252.1:0-2723 GCA_036554885.1 Desulfuromonadales bacterium | reverse complement strand
CGCTCGCGATCAGGCGCAGCCGCGGGAACGGCGCGGGCTTGATGCCCGCCTTCATCATCATTCGCACGGCCGTGGGCGCCGTGTACCAGATCGAAACTTTTTGCTCCTGAATGATTCGATACCAACGTTCCGCGTCGAAATCGGCTTCGTCGATAATGCTCGCAACGCCGTGCTGACCCACTACATGACCGGCAAGTTCGTGCTCGATCTCCATCCCGACGACATCTTCTGGTGCACAGCCGATCCGGGCTGGGTGACCGGAACCTCCTACGGAATCATTGCCCCTCTGACTCTTGGGGTGACCAGCATCGTCGACGAGGCCGACTTCGATGCCGGGCGCTGGTATCGCATCCTGGAGCAGCAGCGGGTGTCGGTCTGGTACACGGCGCCGACAGCCATCCGCATGCTGATGCGCACCGGCATCACTCCGCGCGGCCAATACGATCTGAGCCGGCTGCGCCTGGTCCACAGCGTCGGCGAACCCCTTAACCCCGAAGCGGTGATCTGGGGAGAAGAGGTTCTCGGGCTGCCGATCCACGACAACTGGTGGCAGACCGAGACCGGCGGCATCATGATCGCCAACTTCGCGGCGATGGAAATCCGGCCAGGCTCCATGGGTCGCCCCCTGCCGGGCATCGAAGCGGCGATCGTCCGGCGGCTGGACGAAGACCGGGTCGTTGTGCTGGAAGAGCCCGGGGTCGAGGGGGAACTGGCGCTTCGCCCCGGCTGGCCTTCGATGTTCCGGGCCTACCTGCATGACGAGGAGCGCTACCGCAAGTGCTTCGCCGGCGGCTGGTACCTCACCGGCGACCTGGCACAGCGCGATGCCGACGGCTACTTCTGGTTCGTCGGTCGCGCCGACGACATCATCAAGACGGCGGGGCACATGGTGGGCCCCTTTGAGGTGGAAAGCGCACTGATGGAACATCCGGCGGTGGCCGAGGCGGGGGTGATCGGCAAACCCGAGCCGACCATCGGGGAGCTGGTCAAAGCCTTCATCGCCCTGAAGCCGGGATTTGCCGCCGGCGAGACGCTACGCCTGGAACTGCTCGGCTTTGCCCGCAGCAGGCTCGGCTCGGCGGTGGCGCCGAAGGAGATCGCATTTATCGACCGCCTGCCCAGAACGCGCAGCGGCAAAATCATGCGCCGCCTGCTCAAGGCGCGCGAACTGGGGCTGCCCGAAGGGGACACCTCAACATTGGAGGACAGCTGATGAGAAAGAACAAGAGCGAAGCCCTTCCTCCGGTGGTCGATCGTGACCATGCCCTGCACCTGCTGCACCAGATGTTGCGTATCCGACGGCTCGAGGAGAAGTCGGCCGAACTCTACAGCGCCATGAAGATCCGCGGGTTCCTGCATCTCTACATCGGCGAAGAGGCGGTGGCCGTCGGCGTTGCCGAAGCCCTCGAGCCGGACGACGCTGTGGTGGCCACCTACCGCGAGCACGGACATGCACTGGTGCGCGGCATGAGCATGAAGGCGATCCTGGCCGAGATGTACGGCAAGGTCGGCGGCTGCTGCCGCGGGCGCGGCGGTTCCATGCACCTCTTCGACGACAAGCTCCGTTTCTACGGCGGTAATGCCATCGTCGGCGGCGGGCTTCCCGTGGCAGTCGGGCTGGCCCTGGCGGACAAGATGCAGGGCAAACGGCGACTGACCTGCTGTTTCTTCGGCGAAGGAGCCGTGGCCGAGGGGGAATTCCACGAATCGATGAATCTGGCCGATTTGTGGAAGCTGCCGGTCCTGTTCATCTGCGAGAACAACCTCTACGCCATGGGCACCGCCCTGAAGCTCTCTGAATCCGTCACCGACCTGACCCGCAAGGCGGCCAGCTACGCGGTGCCAGCCTCGGCCGTAAACGGCATGGACGTGTTGGCGGTGGAGGCGGCGGCTCGCACCGCGGCTGCCGCGGTGCGAAAAAACGGGGAGCCGTACTTTCTGGAGTGCCGTACCTACCGCTTCCGGCCCCACTCGATGTTTGACCCTGAACTCTACCGCCCCAGGGAGGAGGTCGAGAAATGGAAAAAACGGGGCCCCATCCTTATCCTGGTCAAGAAACTCAAGGAAAATGGGTGGCTCGACGACGCGGCATTGGAAAAACTGGAAAGTGAGGTGGCCGCCGAAATAGCGGAAGCGGTGGCCTTCGCCGAAAATAGCGAATGGGAGCCTGTTAAGGACCTCACGCGCTTTGTCTATTCGGAGCGGAGGACGGGATGACAGAGAGTAGGCAGACGGTGAGGCTGACCTATCGGGAGGCGGTGCGCGAGGCGATTCGCGATGCGATGCACCGGGACGAGCGGGTTTTCCTGATGGGGGAGGATGTCGGCCGCTACGGCGGATGCTTCGCGGTGAGCAAGGGAATGCTGGAGGAGTTCGGACCGGAGCGCATCCGCGACACCCCCCTATCGGAGTCCGCCTTCGTCGGCGCGGGCATCGGCGCCGCCCTCGGCGGGATGCGGCCGATCGTGGAAATCATGACGGTCAACTTCAGCATGCTGGCGCTCGACCAGATCCTCAACAACGCCGCAACCTACTTGCACATGTCAGGCGGCCTGTTCAATGTCCCTCTGGTCATCCGCATGGCTACCGGTGGGGGCAAGCAGTTGGCGGCACAGCACTCCCACTGCCTCGAAGGATGGTACGCCCACATCCCGGGGATCAAGGTGCTCTCCCCGGCAACCCTCGAGGATGCCCGCGGCATGCTCTGGAGTGCACTGGAGGAT
>DATBML010000249.1:0-3342 GCA_036554885.1 Desulfuromonadales bacterium | reverse complement strand
ATCGAAACGTAGGGGCAACCTGCCTGCTCTTGCTCACCATCGGCTTGTAAATGTCCCATAAATCCATAGGCAAAGCCTTAATTTCCTGGTTGAACCCAGCATAACCGCCATGCCGCCTGACCATATTATCCTCTATTGCCTGCTTGCTGCCGTGGTCGTTCTGCTTGTCACCGAGTGGATACCCCTCGAGGCGACCGCCCTGCTGACCATGGGCATCCTGGCCTTGACCGGCCTGGTGCCTGCCGAAGATGCTTTGGCCGGTTTCAGCAGTCCGGCGGTCATTACCGTCTGGGCGGTTTTCATTCTCAGCGGCGCTCTCGACCGGACCGGCGTGGCCGGACAGATTGGCCGCGGCCTCAAACGCATGGCCGGCCGGACCGAGATTGGTCTGACGACCACCCTGATGCTGGGAGCAGGGGTGATGTCGGCGGTGATGAACAACGTCGCTGTCGCCGCGCTGCTGCTGCCGGTCACCATGGATCTGGCCCGGGCCAACCACATCCCGCCGTCGCGGCTGTTACTCCCTCTCGCCTACGGTTCGCTGCTAGGCGGTCTCACCACGATGATCGGCACGCCGCCCAACATCCTTGTCAGCACCGCCCTCAAGGAGGCGGGCCTTGACCCCTTCGGCCTGTTCGATTTCACCCCCGTCGGAATTGTGATACTGCTGGCCGGCACCGCCTTCATGGTCTTCGGTGGCCGTCTGCTGTTGCCCCGGCGCGACGTCGCCGCGGCTGCTGCTCGCTCCGGGGACGACCTGCCAGGTCAATACCATCTGCAGGAACGCACCTTCGCCCTCACCCTGCCTTTCGACAATCCCCTGGTGGGAATGACCTTGACCGACAGCCGGCTCGGCGCGGCGACCGGTCTCTACGTCGTGGCCGTCATCCGCGGCGAACAGACTATCGTCGCGCCTTCACCCGATTATGCCCTTCGGGCCGGCGACCGCCTCTTTGTCCAGGGGCGGCTCGAGCGTTTATACGACATCCAGGCCCTGGTCAACCTGATCGTGGCCGAAAAGAGCATCGACCTGAAGTGGTTCGCCGGCAAAGGTCTAGTCCTGGCCGAGATTTCGCTGCCGGAGGGCTCCGACCTGGTTGGACGACCTCTTTCCGACGCCACAATCGGCGACAGGGAGGTCCGGCTACTCGCCATGCGCCGCGAGGAGGACCTCCGCTACGACCCGGCACCGGACACGACCCTGAAGACCGGAGACCGTTTCCTGGTGTATGGCAATTCCAGGGCAATCGATGCCCTTCAGCTGGAAAGCGGCAGGTACAGACTGAGCGAATCGCAGGAAACCCTTAATCTGCAGGCAGAGTACCGGCTCAATGAACGCTTGGTCAGCCTGCACCTGGTGGAAAATTCCGATTTGGCGGACATCTCTCTGGAAGTCCCGCGGTTGGAGGAACTGCTCGGCCTCAGGGTGCTCTCCATCTGGCGTCCTGACGCGCAGGCTGAAACGGTGGGCGGCGCCGAACTGGCCGCCGGCGACCGGGTGTTCGCTATTGATGTAGCCGGATCACTGACCGGCCTGTACGGCCTGGCCGACCTGCGGGTGGATACCGACGTCTCACCCACCGACCTGCTCAGCTCCGGGCAGATTGCACTGGCCGAGGCTGTGCTTGCGCCACGCTCCGGGCTGGTCGGGAAGACCTTGCGGCAACTCCGGTTCCGCGACAAGTATGGGTTGGGCATCCTGGCCATCTGGCGGGCCGGACGAGCCTACCGGACGTTCCTGCGCGATTTCGAACTCCAGTTCGGCGACGCCCTGCTGCTCCTCGGCCCCCTTGATCGCCTGCGGGCTCTCGCCGGCAATCCGGACCTGATTGTGCTTAGCGGTTCGCTTCAGGAGCCCCGCAGGAAGGAAAAGGCGGGCTTGGCCAGTCTGGTGATAGTAGCCACCCTGGCCCCGGTACTCATCGGGCTGGTTCCTGTCCATCTGGCCGTCATCATCGGCTCCGCGAGCATGATCGTGACGCGGTGCCTCACCATGGAGGAAGCCTATCGCGCCATCGAATGGCGCGCAGTCTTTCTGATCGCCGGCCTGCTGCCGATGGGCTCGGCCCTCGAACGAAGCGGCATCGCCTCCGAGGTGGCCTCGCGAGTCGCCGACCTCGCCGGCAGCTACGGCCCGCTGGCCCTGCTGGCGGGATTGGTACTTCTGACCTTCGCCGGCACCTGCATCATCCCCACTGCAGCCCTGGTCCTGCTCATGGCGCCTATCGCCCTCAACACAGCGGCCGCCGCCGGGCTTTCCCCCCATTCACTGCTGATGGCCATCGCCATGGCCTCGTCCGCTAGTTTCCTCACGCCAATAGCCCACCCGGCCAACATTCTGGTCATGGGCCCGGGCGGCTACCGCTTCCGCGACTATATCTTCGTCGGACTGCCGTTGACCGTCGTGGTCTTTGTCGTCATCATCGTTATGGTTCCGCTGGTCTGGCCACTGATGCCCTAGTGTCCCGATTGATTCATTCCGCCCATCAATTCTGGCCCTTTTGGCCGCTGGCGGGTTTGAGACAAGACAGATGGCGTTATGACGAGCAAAATGCAGGCACCATCAGGCACGCCCCTGCACATACGCAAAAAACCCGGCCTCTTTCGAGACCGGGTTTTTATTCAGCCAAACAGCAGCGCCGCTCGCCTGCGGACCATCCGCCGCCTTCCCGCCGGATGGCGGACAAGGCTCCTTAGAAAGGAGGTGATCCAGCCGCAGGTTCCCCTACGGCTACCTTGTTACGACTTCACCCCAGTTACCGACCATACCATAAGCGGCTGCCTCCCGAAGGTTAGCCCACCGATTTCAGGTACAATCGACTCCCGTGGTGTGACGGGCGGTGTGTACAAGGCCCGGGAACGTATTCACCGCGTCATGCTGATACGCGATTACTAGCGATTCCGACTTCATGGAGTCGAGTTGCAGACTCCAATCCGAACTGAGACCGGCTTTTTGGGATTTGCTCCACCTCGCGGTCTTGCGCCCCTTTGTACCGGCCATTGTAGCACGTGTGTAGCCCTGGACATAAGGGCCATGAGGACTTGACGTCATCCCCACCTTCCTCCTGGTTAACCCAGGCAGTCTCCCTAGAGTGCCCAACTTAATGCTGGCAACTAAGGATAGGGGTTGCGCTCGTTGCGAGACTTAACCCAACATTTCACAACACGAGCTGACGACAGCCATGCAGCGCCTGTCTCTACATTCCCCGAAGGGCACTCCCATATCTCTACAGGATTCGTAGGATTTCAAACCCAGGTAAGGTTCTGCGCGTTGCGTCGAATTAAACCACATGCTCCACCGCTTGTGCGGGCCCCCGTCAATTCCATTGAGTTTTAGTCTTG
>DATBML010000224.1:0-1762 GCA_036554885.1 Desulfuromonadales bacterium | reverse complement strand
GGCGCTGGCGGTGAGGAAGCGGCGGAAGAAGTCGTACATCGCGGCCAGCTCCGGCGCCATCTTGTCCGTCTCGCTGACGATGGGCGGAAAGACCATCTCCATCGCCTCAAAGAGGGTCAGGCCGTACCGGCGGATGAGCCCCTCCAGGGTGCGGTTGAGATCCTGCGAGTCGCTCCCGCCCGGCGGCAGGGGAATCCCCAGCATGAGCGCCTCCTCGCGCAGCCGGGCGATGGTGTTGATTTCGCCGTTGTGCCCGAGCAGGGAGAAAGGCTGGGCGCGCAGCACCGTCGGCAGGGTGTTGGTGGAGAAGCGGCTGTGGCCGATGGTGGCCGCCGAAAGGAAGTTGCGGCGCTTGAGCTCGGGGTAGTAGCGGTTAAGGATTTCCGGGGCGCCGTGCACCTTGTAGGCGGCGACATGCGTCGACAGGGAGGCGACATGTACCGGGGGAAAGTCGAGCTCGATGCCGAGCTGCAGGTCATAGAGCCGCTCCTCGACTTTTGCCGTCTGGGGAAAATGCAGGGCGATCTGCCAGAAGAGGGGCTCGGCGGCGCGCGCCATGGAGGAGAGGACCTCGCTGCGGACCGGGCCGGGGCGCTCGATAAGGATCTCGGCGCCGGCGGCGCGGAAGCGCTCGAGGATGCGCTCGGTCAGCTCCGGGTCGGCATCCAGGTCTTCCCGGGGGACAAGCAGGTGGCCGAGGGCGAAGCCGGCCGCTTCGGCCAGCTCCGGCGGGTGTCCCGCCCCGGAGAGCGCCTCTCGCCAGAGCAGGCGGGGGATGTCGGTCAGCACGCCGCAGCCGTCTCCCTCGCCGCCGATCTCACCGGCGCGGTGCCCCATCTTGACCAGCGCTTCGATGGTGCGCTGCACGTTGCCGTGGGTGGGCCGGCCGGCCTTGTTGAAGTAGCCGATGATGGCGCAGGCGTCGCGCTCGGCGGGGATGAGACCGGAGGGGTCGTCATGGAGGGATTTTGTCATCAGGACACCTGGAAAGTTGGGGAAATGGAAAAAGCCGTCTCACGCGAAGGCGCGAAGATGATTCAACTAAATTCTACCGGGTTGGCAACGAGAGGCAAACGGGAAGGCGCCGCTTGTGGAAAAAGTGGCATGCCGTTTTCCGGTGCATCACTTTTAGGCTGCCGGCACCGCCCCGCGGATTGCCACGAAGGAGCCTTCGCCGTGACCATTGCGGACCGGCTCCACCGCTTCGATCTCCGCCAGCGGGCGAAAGAGGGTCTGGGTGAAGGCGAGCTCCGCGAACCCGGCGCCTTTCATCATCTCCACCACCTCGGCGGTCGAATAAAAGGTCGCCTCGCGGTAAAACAGGCTCTCCCCCTGGCGCTTCTGGTAACTCTTCCCCAGCGGGCTTTCCCGGTCGATGAGGCCGACCACCAGGACGCCCCCCGGTTTCACAACCCGGCGCGCCTCCCGCAGGGCGGCCGGCGGATCGTCGACGAAGCAGAGGGTGGTGACCATCAGGGCAAAGTCGAAGCGCCCGTCCTCGAACGGAAGACTTTCCGCCGTCCCATCGGAGACCTCGACCCCCCGTTTGCGGGCGAGCGCCGCCATACTCGCCGCCGGTTCCACCCCGTACCGGATTCTCAGCGGGGCGGCGAAACGCCCGGTTCCCACCCCGATTTCCACTCCCTCACCGCTCTTCGGCACCAGGGCCTGGATCGCCTTGATCTCCGAGACGTAGGCGAGAGGATTGTCCAGGAACCACTGCTCGTAGCGGTCGACGTGCTTCTCGAACGGTTCAGTCTTG
>DATBML010000329.1:0-3043 GCA_036554885.1 Desulfuromonadales bacterium | reverse complement strand
GACCAGCCGCCGGGGAACACCCGCCTGCTTCTGGCGCAGCAGGGCATCACGACCGATGAAACCCGGCTTCTCCAGTTTGGTGATCCAGCCCAGCCCCGCCTCCAGGGGAGTAATTTCGGGGGAGAGTTCATGACCGTAAAGAGCGTATTTCATCTCCAGGCGCAGAGTGTCGCGCGCCCCCAGCCCGATCGGCGCCAGGCCATCCGGCGCCCCGGCTTCCATCAGAGCGTTCCAGACCTGTTCCGCCGCCTGGGGGGCAAAGTAAAGTTCGAAACCATCCTCGCCGGTATAGCCGGTACGGGAGATGATGGTTGGCACTTCGGCCACCAGTCCCTCGTAGAAGTGGTAATAAGCGATTTTCGCCAGATCGGTGTCGGTCAGGCGGGCGAGGATCGCCGGTGCCGCCGGCCCCTGCAGGGCGAGTTGGGCAAATTCGGCGCTGCGGTTGCGCAGCGTTACGCCGGGGAAGTTTCCCTCTTCGAGGACTTCCTCCATCCAGGCGAAATCCTTGTCGGCATTGGAGGCGTTGACGCAGAAGAGGTAATGGTCGTGGTCGAAGCGATAGAGGGTCACGTCGTCGACCACCCCGCCGTGCGGATAGCAGAAGGCGCTGTACTGGATTTGACCGTTGACCAGCGTTGAAGCGTCGTTGATGGTCAGTTCCTGGATATAGGCAATCGCTCCGGGACCCTTGACCTCGATCTCCCCCATGTGGGAAACGTCGAAAAGACCGGCGGCGCCGCGCACCGCCAGGTGTTCCTCGATGACCCCCTTGTACTGCACCGGCATATCCCAGCCGCCGAACTCGACCATGCGGGCACCGAGTTTTCTGTGAACCTCGTTCAGAGGCGTCTTCTTCAGCATAATTAATCCTTTTGTAGGGGCACCCCTGCGTGGGTGCCCTGGAGAGGTCGGCCACACAGGGCCGCCCCTACATTCCCAAAATCTCCGGAATCCTCTCCTCGCAGCCGAGGGTCATCAGATGCAATCCCTGACAGTGCCTACGCGCCGCCGCCACCATCTCCCGGGCGATGGCCACACCCTCGTCGAGGGGCCGGGCGGCCTGCTCAAGACGTTCGATCAGGGGCGCCGGGACACGGACGCCGGGGATATTGTCGTTGAGAAAGCGGGCCATCCTGGCACTTTTCAGCAGCAGGACACCAAGCAGAACCGGCACCCCGAGCGGCCGGGCCGTCGCCATGAAGCGTTCGAGCTTGACGGCATCGAATACCGCTTGCGTCTGGAAAAAGCGGGCGCCGTTTTCCACCTTCTTGGCAAACTTCTGGAACATCAGCTCGAAGGGCTCGGCCTCGGGAGTCGCCGCCGCCCCGGCGAAGAAGCGGGGGATGCCGGCAAGGGGCTTGCCGGCCATATCGCAGCCGGCCATCAGACCGTCCACGACCTGAAGCAGTTGCACCGAATCGAGATCGAAGACCGACTTCGCCCCGGGGTGATCGCCGAAGCGGGCATGATCGCCGGAGAGGATCAGGAGGTTCTCCACTCCCAGCGCCGCCGCTCCCAGCAAATCCGACTGCAGGGCCATGCGGTTGCGGTCGCGGCAGGTCAGCTGCAGGATCGGTTCGATCCCCTCCCGCACCAGCAGCGCGGCCACCGCCAGGGGCGACATGCGCATATTGGCACCCTGGTTGTCGGTGACATTGACCGCCGTCACCCCGACAAAGGCACGGGCCGTCGCCAGTGCAGGCGCGACGTCGATCCCCTTGGGCGGAGCGATTTCGGCAGTGACGACGAAGCGGCCGGCGGCTAGCTGCTGTTGGAGTTCTGACATTCAAAAAACCAGTGACAGGTGACAAGTGACAAGTGACGGGCAAAAGCATTTTTGCGTTACTCGTCACTAGTCACTCGTCACTTAGATTTTATGCCTTCCCGGCTTGCGCTTCTTGCCCCAGTCCTTGGGCGGCACCGGTCGGCGGAAAACCCCTGGGCGCCCCTGCTTCTTCAACCGTTCGAAGATCAGGTGCCAGGCGCAGTCGATCTCCCGATCTGCCTCGCATCTCCCCTCCTCCATGCCGCCGCAGGGACCGTTCAGCAAACCCTTGGCGCAGGTGGTGACCGGGCAGATGCCGGCCGTCTCGTTGAGGAGACACTCGCCGCAGAGGGAGCACTTCTCCTCGTATTGGCCGAAGCGCCGGATGTTGCCTAGAAACAGCGAGTTGAGCCCGCCGATGACCCGCTGGTCGGTGCTGCTGGAAATCGACTGAATGCCGGCGCCGCAGGCGAGGACCAGCAGCGCTTCGGCTTCCTCGACCTGGCCCTTGTGCTCGCGCAGGTCGCGGGCCGCGCGCATGATGTGACACGCCTCGTCGATGACCACGCTGCCGGTCACCTCCTTGCCGACCGAAGCGAGCCATTCCTGCATTTTGAAGACTTCTTCCTCGCCGCCCGCCTTGCAGGCAGTGGCACAGGCGGCACACCCGACCAGAAAGAGGCGGGTCTTGCCGTCCAGCACCTGAAGGAGTTCTTCCCGGCTTTTCTGTTCGCTGATGATCATCGAAATTCCGTAATCCTTGAGCCGTAATCCGTGAGCCGGGGTTTTCGGTTCACGGCTTACGGTTTACGGCTTTTTCGCCGCTCGCCGTTTGGCGCTCTCCACCGTGTTGTACAGCAGCATGGTGATGGTCATCGGGCCTACCCCGCCGGGAACGGGAGTGATGGCGCTGGCTCTTTCCTTTGCCGCCTCGAATTCCACGTCTCCGACCAGCTTCTTCTCGCCGACCCGGTTCACGCCGACATCGATTACTACCGCTCCCGGCTTGATCCATTCCCCCTTGATCATCTCGGGGCGGCCGACAGCAGCGATCAGCACGTCGGCACGCCCTACCTGCTCGGCAAGATTGCGGGTGCGGGAATGGCAGATCGTCACCGTGGCATGCTTGGCCAGGCACATCAGCGCCACCGGTTTGCCGACGATGTTGGAGCGCCCGACCACCACGACCTCCTTGCCGGCGAGGTCGACGCCGGTCTGCTCGAGCATCTTCATCACGCCGAAAGGGGTGCAGGGCTGGAACAGGGGATTGCCGGT
>DATBML010000194.1:0-9232 GCA_036554885.1 Desulfuromonadales bacterium | reverse complement strand
CGGCGAGCTGTACCCGCTCCAGCTTGTGGCTCTTGTGCAGAATCACCGATGAGTAGCCGAAGGTCACTTTCGGGTCGCCGGCGCCATAGTCGGTATCGCCGGCGGTGTTGCAGAAGATGGTGATGGCGTCGCGCACGCCGGGGGTGTATCCCAGGTACTCGCCGTAAAAGCCGTTGACCACATCGCGAAAGGCCGGGTGTTCCGGCTTCGGGTTGCATTCGATGACCGCCAGCAGATCGAGGCGCTGACGGGTCTCGAAGAAGAGCTGGTTGGCCTTTTCGATGATCACGCCGATGTTCGACTGGTAGAGGTCGCGGTAGACGTAGTCGAGGCAGATCAGCGCCATGAAATTGAAGCAGGTCGGGTGGCAGCGGAAGAGCGGGAAGACCTTGCCCCGGTAGAGGTCGTGCAGGGCGTCGAGATTCTCCTCGCCGACAAAGGGGTGGCTTTTCGCCTCGAGAAAAACCCGCAGCCGGCCGTCATTCTCCTTGACGGCGATCACGCACCAGTTGACCGGCGCCTGGTCGACGTCGCCGGCCTCCATATCCTCTGCTACCGAGGCGAGCGCTTCGGCATTATCCTCCCGGTAGGTCTCCAGCCACTGCCGGTACTCGCCCAGGCGGATGTGCTCGACGCCGAAGACGGTGACCGTGTTGGGCCGGAACTGCTCTCCGATCAGCGCCAGCGCCTCGGGGACGCAGGCCGCCGGCAGGGTCGATTCGGGAAACAGCAGGAAATGCAGCTTCTTCAGATTGCCCTTGCCGGCGGCGACCAGCTCCAGGATCGAGCGGACCTGGCCCCACTTGGCTGCGGGATCGGCGACCTGGTAGGCGAAGTCGGTGCGCCGCAGCCGGTTGGGGAGTTGGCAGACCATGCAATGCTGGTGGTGCCCCTGGGGAAAGGCGACGTTGATGTCTTTTTCAACGATACGAACCATAAAACCCGTGATCGGTGATCCGTGATTCGTGATCCGGAAATTAGTTTAACGTCAGTTTTCGGTTCACGGTTCACGGCTTACGGAGGTTCACTCCGGGGACTTCCCCTTCGGCGGAGCGCGGCGGCGGGGCGCCGTTGCCGAAGCCGACCCCGGGGAAGACCTTGGCCAGGATGTGGCGGGTGCCGGGGGTGAGGTCGAAGGCGGGCAGCCGCTCCTTGTCGATCCAGGCCGCCTCGGTGCATTCGGCGCCGTTAGGACGCAGCTCGCCGGAGAGGGGTGCTGCCCGGTAGTAGAGAATGACGAAGTGGTCGTTGCCCGAGCCGACCTGCAGGTGCTCGAAGACGTCGATCAGCCCCTCGACCCGAACCTCGATGCCGACCTCCTCTCGCACCTCGCGGTGCAGTGCCTCGAGGATCGCTTCGCCGAGGTCGATCTTGCCCCCCGGCATCACCCATTGGCCGCAGAAAGGGTGGATGCAGCGGCGGGTGAGCAGCACCCGGTCCTGCTCATCGATGATGCAGGCGACGACAGAGGTCTTGATTGCCTGTTTCTTGAATTCCATGAAAAATCCGTAGGGGCGCAGCATGCTGCGCCCCTACATGTTTCCCCCTTATTTGCGGGTTTGCCGCTGAATCGCGGCGATGCGCATGCGCAGGGCGTTGAGCTTGATGAATCCTTCGGCGTCGGCCTGATTGTAGACCTGGTCGGCCTCGAAAGTGGCGAAGTCGACGTTGAACAGGCTGTCGGTGGCCGAGTCGCGGCCGACGACGCGGCAGTGACCCTTGTAGAGTTTGATGCGGGCCTTGCCGTTGACCGTCTGCTGGGTCGCATCGATCAGGGTCTGCAGCGCCAGGCGCTCGGGGGAGAACCAGTAGCCGTTGTAGACCATGTCGGCGTAGCGCGGCATCAGGCCGTCGCGCAGGTGCATGACTTCGCGGTCCATGGTGATCGACTCCACTGCCCGGTGTGCTTCTTCGAGGATGGTGCCGCCGGGGGTCTCGTAAACGCCGCGCGATTTCATGCCGACGTAGCGGTTTTCGAGCAAGTCGACCCGGCCGATGCCGTGCTTGCCGCCGAGCTGGTTGAGCCTGGCGAGCAGATTGGCCGGCGAGAGGCGCTCGCCGTTGACCGCCACCGCATCCCCCTTCTCGAATTCGATCTCGACGTACTCGGGCTGGTCCGGGGCGTCCTCGGGGCGCCTGGTGAGCACGTACATCTCCTCGGGGGCTTCGGCCCAGGGGTTCTCCAGGATCGCCCCCTCGAAGGAGATGTGCAGCAGGTTGCGGTCGGAGCTCCAGGGAAATCTTTTGCTGGTCGGCACCGGGATGCCGTGCTTCAGGGCGTACTCCTCCAGCGCCGTGCGGCTCTTCATATCCCACTCGCGCCAGGGAGCGATGACCTTGATCGCCGGGTCGAAGTGGTAGTAGGCGAGCTCGAAGCGAACCTGGTCGTTCCCCTTGCCGGTGGCGCCGTGGGAGACGGCGTCGGCCCCTTCCTTGGCGGCAATTTCCATCTGCGCCTTGGCGATCAGCGGCCGGGCGATGGATGTGCCGAGGAAATAGCGCCCTTCGTAGATGGCGTTGGCGCGGAACATCGGGAAGACGAAGTCGCGGGTGAACTCCTCCTTGAGATCGACGATGTAGCTCTTGCTGGCGCCGGTCTTCTTCGCCTTCTCGGGGATGAAGTCGAGCTCTTCCCCCTGGCCGAGGTCGGCGGAGTAGGCGATGACCTCGCAGTCGTACTCTTCGACCAGCCACTTGAGGATGATGGAGGTATCGAGCCCGCCGGAATAAGCCAGGACAACCTTTTTTGCGGAACCTTTTCTGGACATATGAAATCTCCTTTTCAAGTAAGGAATTCAGAATACAGAAGGAACGATTTCATTCTGAATTCTGTATTCTGACTTCTCCATTCTAAAGCTTTATCACATACGTATCGGCGATCTTGTCGTGCAGCCCCTGCTTGCGGGAATCGATGGCGACCATCAGATAGCCGATGCCGAGAATCAGCTTCGAGAGGAACTTGCCGACCACTTCCCGCAGAAGGGCGCGAACGTAACCGACATCCGTGCCGTCGGTGCGAATGACCTTGATCCGCACCGCCATTTTGCCGGGGGTCTGGCCGCAGCAACCGATGAAGAAGACCCGATAGGCGTAGCCGAGGACCACGCCGAAAGAGGCGACGGTGAGCATGATCGCTCGCCCCTCGGGGCTGTGAAATCCGGGCTCCAGTCCGCTGATGCGGATGAGCAGCGAGCCGAGGGCCGACTCCAGCAGACCGAGGGCCAGCATGTCGAGCAGACTGGCGACCACCCGGATCCAGAAGCCGGCCTTGAGTGCTGCCGCGGCGTCCGGCAACGATCCGCCGCCGGCTGCCGGCATTCCTGTCTTCACCGGCGGCGAGACTACCGGCTCGGCGGCCGACGGGCAGGTCTCGTCCCGGTTGAACGGAAATCCCTGGCGGCAGCGGGGGCAGGTCACCCGCAACGGCTTGTCCGGGATGCGCGCCGCCTCTACCTGCCGGGAGAAGCCGCAGTGGGGACAGGTAATGGTCATAAAAGTACTCGGGATTCAGAATTCAGAATACAGAACTCAGAATATCGAAAATCCTTCTCATTCTGAATTCTCGCATTCTGGATTCTGAATTCGCAGTTCACCCCATCAAAGTCGCCATGATCGCCTTCTGCACGTGCAGGCGGTTCTCCGCCTCGTCGAAGACGACCGAATGGGCTCCCTCGATCACCTCGTCGGTAATCTCCTCCCCGCGGTGCGCCGGCAGGCAGTGCATGATGATGCAATCGGGCTTGGCCAGGGCGACCAGCTTCTCGTCCAGGCAGTAGCCGGCAAAGGCGGACTCCCGCTGTTTCTGCTCCGCCTCCTGTCCCATGCTCGCCCAGACGTCGGTGTTGAGCACATCGGCGCCGGCTACCGCCTCCTCCGGGTCCTCCGTGATGGTGATCCTGGCCGACCGGGCTTTGGCCCACTCCCAGACGTGCAGGTCGGGCTCGTACCCCTGCGGGCAGGCCAGGGCGAGCTCGAAGCCGAAGATGGCGGCTGCCTCGATCCAGGAATTGGCCATGTTGTTGCCGTCGCCTATCCAGGCGAACTTGAGCCCCTCGTACCCCCCCTTGTGCTCGATGACGGTGAAGATGTCGGCCATCACCTGGCAGGGATGGAGCTTGTCGGTGAGGCCGTTGATCACCGGCGCCGAGGCGTAGCGGGCGAACTCCTCGACGATTTCCTGACCGTAGGTGCGGATCATCACCCCGTCGCAATAGCGGGAGAGGGTGCGGGCGGTGTCCTTGATCGGTTCGCCGCGCCCCATCTGGGACGTTCCCGAAGCGATGAACAGGGGCTGGCCGCCGAGCTGCCAGACGCCGACCTCGAAAGAAACCCGGGTGCGGGTCGATGCCTTCTCGAAGATCAGCGCCACGCTCTTCCCGTCTAGAAGCCGGTGCGGCTCGCCGCGCTTCTGCTTCGCCTTGAGGTCCTTCGTCAGCGCGAAAATCGCTTCAAGCTCCTCCCGGCTCCAGTCGGCCAGGGAGAGGAAATCTCTTTTCATTGCCTGCTCCTGCTTGGAAAGTCCAAGGTCCGAGGTCCAAAGTCCAAGGTCGAAGGCCCAGGAATAATCTGAACTTTCGACTTTGGACCCGGGACTTTGGACCCGGGACCGATTTCAGATTTCCGCCAGAATGCCGTCGAGGATGCCGATCATCTCGTCGATCTCAACCTCGCTCACCGTAAGCGGCGGCACGAAGCGCAATACGGTGTCGTGGGTGACGTTGAGCAGCACGCCGCGCTCATGCCCCTGCTTGACGATGTCGCCGGCCGGGATGGAAAGGCCCATGCCGATCATCAGGCCGATGCCGCGCACCTCGGTAACGAACGGGTATTTCCTGCCAAGCGTTTTCAGGGCGGTCAGCAGGTAGTCGCCCATTTCCACCGCCCGTTCCAGCAGTCCGTCCTCCAGCAGGGTCCGCACGGCGGCGAGGGCCGCCGTCGTCATCAGCGGGTTGCCGCCGAAGGTGGAGCCGTGGGTGCCGGGCGTGAAGGCGGCGGCGTATTCCTCCTTCGCCAGCATGGTGCCGATCGGGGCGCCGCCGGCCAGGGCCTTGGCCAGGGTCATGAGATCGGGGGCGATGCCGAAGTGTTCGTAGGCGAAGAGCTTGCCGGTCCGCCCCAGACCGGTCTGGACTTCGTCGAGAATCAGCAGCAGGCCGTGCCGGTCACAGATCTCGCGCACCTGCCGCAGGTAGTCGGCAGCCGGGACGTTGATCCCGCCTTCCCCCTGGATCGGCTCCAGCATGACGGCGCAGGTGTTGGGGGTGACCGCCGCCGCGATGGCCGCCGCATCGTTGAAGGGGACGTGTTTGAAGCCATGCAGCAGCGGGTCGAAGAAGCGCTGCACCTTCTCCTGGCCGGTTGCCGAGACGGTCGCCATGGTGCGGCCGTGGAACGATTCGGCGGCGGTGATGATCTCGTAGCGCTCGGGACCGAACTTGTCCCGGCTGTATTTGCGGGCGAGCTTGATCGCCGCCTCGTTCGCCTCGGCGCCGCTGTTGCAGAAGAAGGCGCGGTCGGCGAAGCTGCGGCTGCAGAGGAGTTCGGCCAGCTCGATCTGCTGCGGGATGTTGTAGTAGTTGGAGCAGTGGATGAGGGTCGCCGCCTGCTCCTGGATGGCCCTGACCACCTTCGGGTGGCAGTGGCCGAGGTTGTTGACCGCCACCCCGGCGAGGAAGTCGAGGTAGCGCTTGCCGTCGGCGTCCCAGAGCACGCATCCCTCGCCCCGCACGGGGACGATGGGGTAGCGGCCGTAGGTTTTCATGATGACCCGGTCGCCCCGGGCGATCCAATCCTGAGAGGTCATTTCACGATCTCCGTTCCTACGCCTACGTCGGTGAAGATTTCCAGCAGCACGGCGTGCTCCACCCGGCCGTCGATGATGTGCGCCTTCTTCACCCCATCGTTCAGGGCGTCGACGCAGCACTCCACCTTCGGGATCATGCCGCCGGAGATGGTGCCGTCGTCGACCATTTGCGGCACGTCGGCGAGGGCGATGCTGGTGCGCAGGGTACCGGTCTTGTCCTTGACCCCCTCGACGTCGGTCAGCAGGATCAGCTTCTCCGCCTTGAGCGCCGCCGCCACCCGGGCGGCGACCACGTCGGCGTTGATGTTGTAGCTCTCGCCGCCCGCGCCGACTCCCACCGGGGCGATGACCGGAATGAACTTGCCGTGTTCCAGGGTCACGATCAGTTCCTGGTTGACCTTGACCACGTCGCCGACGAAGCCGATGTCGACCCGCTCGGTGCCGCCATCCTCCCGCCGGACCTCCTGCAGCAGTTTCTCGCACAACAGCAGGCCGCCGTCCTGGCCGGAGAGGCCCACGGCCCGGCCTCCGTGCTGGTTGAGGTAGCCGACCACATCCTTGTTCACCTGCCCGACCAGGACCATCTCCACCACCGCCATGGTCTCGGCGTCGGTGACCCGCATGCCGCGGACGAACCGGGAGACGATGCCGTAGCGTTTGAGCGTCTCGTTGATCTGCGGTCCGCCGCCATGGACGATGACGGCATTGATCCCGAGAGACTTGAGGAGGATGACGTCGAGGGCGAAGGATTCCTTGAGCCGCTCCTCGGTCATGGCGTGGCCGCCGTATTTGATGACGAAGGTTTTGTTGGCAAAGCGCTTGATGTACGGCAGCGCCTCCATCAGCACGTTGGCCTTGTTGATCAGTTCCTGCATCGTTGGAAACCTCGTGAGCCGTGAGTCGTGAACCGTGAACCGAAAAAAGCCTCTATCGGATTACGGATCAGGGTCACGGATTTTAAAGTATGTACCGCGACAAATCCTCGTCCCTGACGATTTCGGCGAGGCGGTTTCGCACGTAGTCGGCGTCGATCTCGATGCGGCGCTCGCGGCGTTCGGGGGCGTCGAAAGAGAGGTCTTCGAGCAGCTTCTCCAGGATGGTATGCAGCCGCCGGGCGCCGATGTTCTCGGTGCGCTCGTTGACCAGGGCGGCGGTGCGGGCGATCTCGTGGACGGCGTCCTCCCGGAAGAGCAGCTCGATTCCTTCGGTCGCCATCAGGGCGGTGTACTGGCGGATCAGGGCGTTCTTCGGCTCGGTGAGGATGCGGACGAACTCCTCTTCCCCCAGGCTCTCGAGCTCGACGCGGATGGGGAAGCGTCCCTGCAGTTCCGGAATCAGGTCCGAGGGCTTGGCGACGTGGAAGGCGCCGGCGGCGACGAACAGGATGTGGTCGGTCTTCACCGGCCCGTACTTGGTGTTCACCGTGCTCCCTTCGACGATCGGCAGGATGTCGCGCTGCACCCCCTCGCGGGAGACCTCCGGCCCGTGTCCCCCCTCGCGGCTGGCGATCTTGTCGATCTCGTCGATGAAGATGATGCCGCTCTGCTCGGTCCGCTCCCTGGCCAGAGTATGGACCTTCTCCATGTCGACCAGTTTTTCGGCCTCGGTTTCGATCAGCAGTTCGCGCGCTTCGGCGACCTTCATCCGCCGCCGCTTGGTCTTCTTCGGAAAGAGGTTGCCGAACATCTCCTTGATGTTGATCCCCATCTCCTCGGTGCCCTGAGGGGTGAAGACCTCCATCATCGGCATCTTCACCTCCTGGGTCTCGACCTCGACGTAGCGGCCATCGAGCTCGCCCATGCGCAGCAGCTTGCGCAGCTTGTCGCGGGTCGACTCGCGGCTTTCGATCGTTCCCCCCTCGGCCGATGCGGAGGGGGCCTCGCCGGGCAGCAGCAGGTCGAGCAGTCGCTCCTCGGCCAGGTCTTCGGCCTTGACCCGCACCGCCTGCGCCTCCTCTGCCTTGACCATGAGGATGGCCAACTCCACCAGGTCGCGGACCATGCTCTCCACGTCCCGGCCGACGTAGCCGACTTCGGTGAACTTGGAAGCCTCGACCTTGACGAAGGGAGCCTGGGCGAGTTTGGCCAGGCGGCGGGCGATCTCGGTCTTGCCGACGCCGGTCGGGCCGATCATGATGATGTTCTTCGGGGCGATCTCGTCCCGCAGCTCCGCCGGCACCTGCTGGCGGCGCCAGCGGTTGCGCAGGGCCACTGCCACCGCCCGTTTGGCGGCCTTCTGGCCGACGATGTAGCGGTCGAGTTCGCTGACGATCTCCCGGGGAGTGAAATTGGTCACGGCAGGGCCTCCACCAGAATCTGGTCGTTGGTATAGATGCAGATGCCGGCGGCGATGCGCAGCGCCTCCTCGGCCACTTGCCGGGCCGAAAGCTCCGAATGGGCCAGCAGCGCGCGGGCCGCGGCCAGGGCGAAGGGGCCGCCGGAGCCGATGGCGGCGACGCCGTCGTCGGGCTCGATCACGTCCCCGGCACCGGAGATGACCAGGGTCGTCCCGGCGTCGGCGACGATCAGCAACGCCTCGAGCTGGCGCAGGATGCGGTCGGTGCGCCAGTCCTTGGCCAGGGCGACGGCAGCGCGGGTGAGGTTGCCGCGAAACTCCTGCAGCTTGGCGTCGAACTTCTCGAAGAGGGTGAACGCGTCGGCCGTGCTGCCGGCAAAACCGGCCAGAATCCGGTTGTCGAACATGCGCCGGAGCTTGCGGGCACCGTGTTTCATGACCGTGTTGCCCATGGTCACCTGGCCGTCGCCCGCGATGGCGACTTCGCCGTTTTTCCGGATGCAGACAATAGTGGTTCCGTGAAACATTTAAATCCTCTTTTCGGCTCTTCTCTGGCAAACGAAAAATGCGCTGAATATAGCACAGCGCGCCCGGCAAAAAAAGCAAAATGCCGCTCCTCCGTCGGCTCCGGACGGGAGGTTGGCGGCTTTACCGGCAGTGTCCGGCAACGCTTACCGCGGCAGGATCAGCGTCGCAACAGTCCCCCCGCCGGGGGGGCACTCGAGCAGGATGTTGCCGCCGTGGCTCTGGGCGAACTGGCGGGCATAGTAGAGGCCGAGACCGAAGCCGCGTACCTGGCCGGTGCGGGCCGGGTCGACCTGGTAGAATTTTTCGAACACCTTGGGCAGTTCCTCCCGGGGTATCCCCGGACCGCTGTCCTGCACCACCAGCCGCACCGAGTCATCCCGGACTTGCGCGTCGAGGGAGATGGTGCCGCCCGGCGGGGTGAACTTGATGGCATTCTCCAGCAGAGATCGCAGGGCAAAGGCGATGCGCTGCCGGTCGAGGTTCATCTCGGGCAGGGAGCCGTTCAGGGAACTTACCAGCATAAGCCCTTTGTTATGGCAATACTTCTGCAGTTCCTTGACGACGGCAGCCGCCAGTTCGCCGGGATTGACCGAGCCGAGGCGGAGC
>DATBML010000116.1:0-5544 GCA_036554885.1 Desulfuromonadales bacterium | reverse complement strand
GACCGACCGGCTGATGGCGGTCCTCGCCGAGCTCTCCGGGGCGCCGATTCCGCAGAAGTACCTGCGGCAGCGCAGCCGCCTGGCCGATGCCATGGTCGACTCCCACTACCAGTTCGGCCGCAAGAAAGTGGCCCTGGCCCTGGAGGGGGACCTGCTCAAGACTCTCGCCCCCTTCCTGCACGGCATGGGCTGTGACATCGAGCTGGCGCTGTCGGCCACCCGGGTCAAGGGGCTCGGCGAGCTCCCCTGCGAAAACGTGCGGGTCGGCGACCTCGAAGACCTGGAGGAGATGGCCGCCGGTGTCGACCTGCTGGTCGCCAACAGCAACGGCCGCCAGGCAGCGGCCAAACTCGGCATCCCCAACCACCTGCGCGCCGGACTGCCGGTCTTCGACCGGATGGGCGCCCACCAGCGAACCTGGGTCGGCTACCGCGGCAGCATGCAGCTCATCTTCGAGGTCGGCAACCTGTTTATGGCCAGCTCGAAAGAGGCAACGAAGGGGCATAACTGAGTCCACCCTCCCCCTGGCCCCCTCCCACCAGGGGAGGGGGGTCGATTCTCCCTCTCCCCTGGTGGGAGAGGGTCGGGGAGAGGGGGAGGAGATTCCCATGATTCGAACCCGCCGTTTTCACATCATCGATGGCAACAGCATGAAAGGACTGGCCATGAAAGTCGCATTCGCCACTACCGATAAAGTTCACGTCGACGAGCACTTCGGCCGCGCCGAGAAGTTTTTGATCTGGGAAATCGGGCCCGAGGCGGCCGCGTTCTCCGGGGTGGTCCAGGTCAAGTCCGAAGGAGATGACGAAGCCGACCGGATCGAAGCCCGCTGTGCCGGCCTGGCCGACTGCGCTCTGGTTTACGTCGCCGAAATCGGCGGCCCGGCGGCGGCCCGCCTTGTCGCCAAGAAGATCCACCCGATCAAAAGCAAGGAACGGGAACCGATAGCCACCGTCGTCGAAAAGCTCCAGGAAGTCCTGCGCGGCAGTCCTCCGCCGTGGTTGCGCAAGGCGATGCTGAAGAACGAGCGGCCGGGATTCTTGGAACGATAATCAACAATGTAGGGGCGCATTGCATGCGCCCGGGCGGACGCAGTCCGCCCTTACACAATCAAAAAACCAACAACAAAGGAGAATTACCATGGCTTATCTGACTGGAAAAACCAGAGGGGGGAATGACTGGACCCCCACCTTCGCTGAAACTATCGATCACGAGAAGTGCATCGGCTGCGGCCGCTGCTTCAAGGCCTGCTCGCGTTCGGTGCTCGGGCCTGAGGACCTGGTCGATGAAGAAACCGATTCCACCCGCATGGTCATGACGATCGCCAACGCCGACAGCTGCATCGGCTGCGCCGGTTGCGGGGTGACCTGCCCGAAGAAGTGCTTCTCGTTCAAACCGATGACCATCTAAAGGGCGGAGCGTGGCCCCTCCTCTGGAGACGCCCCACCGGGGCGTCTCTACCCGTGGTGTCCCGGTCTCATCGTAGAGACGCCCCGGTGGGGCGTCTCGATTTGTCAAAGGAGATTTTATGCGCATCGCCGTCGCAACGAAATCGGGCACCGAGGTCGACCAGCACTTCGGCCATGCCGAGCGGTTCCTGATCTACGACTTCAACCAGGGGAGTCCGCACCGGGTGGGTGAGGTGCAGGTGGAAAAGTACTGCTCCTTCGATCCGGACCATCCCTTCCGGCATCGCCAGTTCGACGCCATCGTCGAAGCCCTTCATGGGTGCAAGGCGGTGGTCACCGCCATGATCGGCGACTATCCCCGGCAGGAGTTGAAGAAGGCGGGGCTGTTCCACGTTGCCGCCACCGGTCCGATCGAGGCGGCGCTGCAGGCGGCCCACGGCGAGCTCTGCGGCTGCGCCTGCCAGGGCCCGAAGAAATGCGATAAATCGTAGGGGCTCTTCATAACTGCCCCTACACCACACATGATTAAAAAGTGCCCTTCCAGGGGTTGCAATTGCCTCAGGCATGGGCAGGAGAGGGCATGAGGGACCTCCCCTGCCCCTTTTTTCAGGGCATGCCCCTTGGCACGGCTGATGCTACTCTCATAACCAGCACCATCTACACGGTACAAGGTCGTACCACTCGAATCCGGCGATGACGCCCCGGCCTGCACTCCGCGGGAACGGGGCATTGTTCATTCAGGACCACGGCAAAGGCGCTTCCGGCAGAGACCGGGAGCGCCTTTTTGCCTTCCGCGGGAAAGGAGACCAACCATGGCCAGCGGCTGTCCGATGATGAAGGCAAAAGTGCAGACCGACCACCCCTGTTTCGGCGGCGACCACGGCAAGGCCGGGCGCATCCACCTCCCCGTCGCCCCGGGGTGCAACATCAAGTGCGGCTTCTGCGAACGCAAATTCGACTGCGCCAACGAGAGTCGACCCGGGGTTACCAGCCGGGTCCTGACCCCGGAGCAGGCGGTGGAACGGGTCCGGCTGGTCGAAAGGCATATGGAAAAACAGGGCGGCGCCAGGCTCAAGGTGGTCGGCATCGCCGGTCCCGGCGACCCGCTGGCCAACCCGCGCACCTTCGAGACCTTCAAGCTGGTTCGCGCGGCTTTCCCCGGAATGACCCTCTGCCTGTCGACCAACGGGCTGCTGCTGCCGGAGAAGATCGAAACCATTCTCGCGCATGACGTGCACAGCCTGACCGTCACCGTCAACGCCCTCACCCCCGAAACCGGGGCCAGGGTCTACGAGTGGATCAGGGTCGAAGGACACCGGCTGGACGGCGAGGCGGCCGCGGCCTGGCTGCTCGAACGGCAGTTCGAAGGGGTGCGGCTGGCCGCCGCGGCGGGAATGCTGGTGAAGGTGAACCATGTCTACATCCCCGGGGTCAACGACCACGAAACTCTCGACCTGGCGGTCAGGGTTCGCGGGCTGGGGGCGGCGATGATGAACATCATGCCGGTGATTCCCGTCGGGATGTTCAAGGATATCGAGCGGCCGCCGGAGGCGACGATGGACATGGTGCGCAACCAGGCGGAACTGATCCTCTCCCAGGCCCGCCATTGCCGGCAGTGCCGCGCCGACGCCGCCGGCGTGGTCGGCCAGGACCTGGATCTGGCGAAGCTGGAGGCGAAGGCGGGGTGAAACGGGCGATTCGTGAATCGCCCCTACGACTTTGCCGCCGGATGTGCTACTCTCCTTCGAACAGTCCAGGAGATTCCCATGATGAGAAAAGCAGGTTTATTGCTCCTGTTATTTGTGTGTGCAGTCTCCGCTGCGGCCGCCGGCGAGATCCGTCTTTCCGTCGCCGCCAGCCTGACCGACGCGATTAATGAAATCTGCGCCGACTATGCCAAGACACATCCCGGCACGACCTGTGTCGGCAATTTCGGGGGCTCTGGCACTCTGGCCAAGCAGATCGCCGCCGGCGCACCGGCCGATATCTTCATCTCGGCCAATCCGAAGTGGGTTGATTTTCTGGTCGGCGAAAGGCGGGTTGCGGCCGACACGGTGAGTGTTCTGGCCGGCAACGCCCTGGTCTTCGTCGGACCGAAAGAACGGGCTTCCGCAATGGCCGATCTGCCGGGGCTGAAGCGAATCGCCATCGGCAGCCCGAAGAGCGTCCCGGCCGGCCAGTATGCCGAGGAAGCCATGAAGAAGGCCGGCGTCTACGATCTTCTTGTGAAAGAAGGCCGGCTGGTCATGGCCCAGGACGTGCGCCAGGCCTTGATCTACGCCGAGCGCGGCGAAACTGACGGCGCCTTCGTCTACAGGACCGATGCCCTGCTGGCCAGAGAGATCGTGATCCTCTTCGAGGTGCCGAAGGAATACTACTCTCCCATCACTTATCCCATGGCGCTGACCGATGCCGGCCGCGCCAACTCCGAGGCCGTGTCCTTTTTCGCTTTCTTGCAATCGCAGCAGGCACGCGCTATCCTCAGCCGGTACGGCTTCGCAATGAAGTAGGGGCACGGCGCGCCGTGCCCCTACGAATCACCAGTCACCAGTCACCGGTTTTGCAGATGTTCGACTTCTCCCCCACCGACATTCAGGCAATGCTTCTTTCGGCCCAAGTGGCCACCGTTGCTACAGTTGTGTCGCTGCCATTCGGATTTGCCGTCGCCTACCTGATGGTCTTCACCCGGATGCCCGGGAAGGCGGTCTTCGACGGCATTGTCAATTTGCCGCTGGTGATGCCGCCGGTGGTGGTCGGTTACCTGCTCCTGCTGCTGCTCGGTGAAAAAGGGTGGCTTGGCGCCTGGCTGAAGGGCTGGGATGTCCGCATCGTCTTCACCTGGTGGGCAGCGGTGATCGCCTCGCTGGTGGTCGGCTTTCCGCTGCTGGTGCGCTCGATCCGCCTAGGCCTCGAGGCGATCGACGAAAAGCTGATCCAGGCCTCCCGCACCCTCGGCGCCCGCTGGTACGACACCCTGTTCACCGTCATCGTCCCGCTTTCCGCCCGTTCGGTTCTGGCCGGGGCCACCCTGATGTTCGCCCGCAGCCTCGGTGAATTCGGCGCCACCATCATCGTCGCCGGCAACATCCCCGGTGTCACCCAGACCATTCCGCTGGCCATCTACGACTACACCAACACCCCCGGCGGCGACCGTATGGCCCTGGCCCTCTGCCTGGTTTCCATTGCCCTGTCGTTTATTGTGCTGATGCTCAACGAGGCGCTGGTGCGGCGCTTCCGCCGGCGGGAGGGCCGATGAACCTGCGCGTTTCACTGCAAAAGAGGTTCGGAGAATTCGAACTCGCTGCGGAGTTTTCCTCCATCAGCGATCGGCTCGGCGTCTTTGGGCGTTCCGGGAGCGGCAAGTCGACTCTGGTGCATCTTCTCGCCGGGCTGGTCAAGCCCGACTGCGGGTCCATCGAGCTGGACGGCGACGTCCTCTACAGTTCGGACAAACACATCAACGTACCCCCAGACCTGCGGCGCATCGCCGTCGTTTTTCAGCAGGCCCATCTCTTTCCGCATCTGAACACCCGAAGCAACCTCCTCTACGGCTACAGACGGACCCCGGCCGCCCTGCGCCGCATCGATCCGGACGCCCTGATCAAAGTGCTCGAACTGCAGGAACTGCTGCAGCGCGGCACCACTACCCTCTCCGGCGGCGAGCGCCAGCGGGTTGCCCTCGGCCGGGCGGTGCTCGCCAGTCCGCGGCTGCTGCTGATGGACGAACCGCTCTCCGCCCTCGACGAAGGGCTCAAGTACCAGATCATCCCCTACCTGCGGGCGGTCTTCGAGGAGTTCCGCATCCCCTTTCTCTTCATCTCCCATTCGATGAACGAGATGCGGCTGATGGCCGACGAGGTGATCGTGCTGCACCGGGGCGAGGTCTCCGAGCAGACCACGCCCGATGAACTGGCCCGCGAACGCATGAGCTGGGCCAAGGCCGGCTATATCAATCTACTCAAACTCAGCGATCCCGAGCCGGATGGTGACCTCTTTGCCTACCCTTTTGGCGACAGCCGGCTGCTGATGTGGGCCGGAGCGCCGGGTGGGTCGGTCTTCGAGCTCTCCTCCAAGGACATCATGCTGTTCAAGGGGCGGCCCGATGCGATCAGCGCGCGCAACCTGCTGCTTTGCC
>DATBML010000319.1:0-3713 GCA_036554885.1 Desulfuromonadales bacterium | reverse complement strand
CCCCGGTGAATTTGATCAGCACGGCTCTGGTCATCTACAGCTTCTCCGCGATCATTCTCATTTTGTCCCGGATGGCCCTGAACTCGGGTAAATTCGGAAGCATTTCCCATGTGGGCTATTTGAGCGCCTTCTACGGTTTCTATCATTACGCCCGGGCGCTCGGCGACAATTTCTGGGCCGTTCTCGCCGCCGGGGTAACGGTTCTGTCCCTGGAGAGTTACCATACCTGGACCTACTGCCGGGGGCAGATCCGGGAGGAAGAGGAAAAACTGAGCAGACTGGAGGCGCGGCTGAAGAGATCCTCCGGAGCCTGAAATGGTCCGGTCGCAAAACAGGTTTTCACCTTGGTTCACCTTGACTTTTCCCTTCGGTGATGCTAAAAAGCGCAGGTTTTCCAAAGTCCAAATATTCTCACCGGAGGATCGAATCCATGGAAAGAACCTTTGCCATCATCAAACCCGACGCCTTTGCCGCCGGCCACACCGGCAAGATCATTGCCCGCATCTACGCCGAGGGCTTCAAGATCGTCGGTCTGAAAAAGCTCTACATGAGCAAAGTGGAGGCCGAAGGCTTCTACTATGTACACAAGGCGCGCCCCTTCTTCGGCGAGTTGACCGACTTCATGAGCAGCGCTCCCTGTGTCGTCATGGTTCTCGAAGCGGAAGGCGCCATCAAGAAATGGCGCGACCTGATGGGCGCCACCAATCCCGCCGAAGCTGCCGCCGGCACCCTGCGCAAGGAGTTCGGCGCTTCGATCGGCGAAAATGCCACCCACGGCTCGGATGCACCGGAGACCGCGGCCTTCGAAATCCCCTACTTCTTCTCCGGACTGGAACTGCTTTGATTTGAAAGCGTTTCCGCCACTTTATCCTTGTATGGCAGAAGCCCTTCGGGTAAAATCCGAAGGGCTTTTTTAATGAACCTTGAAGCAGGGGCGTACCCGCATGCTTGCCCTGGACTTGGGCAGACCTAATGGCCTTCCCAACGGAAAATCTTGATAGAATCGTCGAACAAAGTAGATCTCAAGAATCTCACTCTCGAGGAGCTGACGCAGTTTCTTTCGGGCATGGGAAAGGAGCGCTTCCGCGCGGCCCAGCTCATGCGCTGGATCTACCGGCGGGGGGTGACCGACTTCGCTGCCATGACCGACCTGTCGAGGGAGCTGCGAGAGGAGCTTGCCGAGCGGGCCTTCATCTCCGACTGGACGCCGGAGACGGTCGAGCAGAGCAGCGACGGGACGCGCAAGTATCTTTTCCGCCTGACCGACGGCCAGACGGTGGAGACGGTCCGCATCCCGATGGAAGGCGAGCGGGCCACCCTGTGCATCTCCACCCAGGTCGGCTGCGCCATGCACTGTTCCTTCTGCCTGACCGGCACTTTCGGCCTGGTGCGCAACCTCGAGCCGGCCGAGATCGTCAACCAGGTCTGCGCCGCCATGAAGGACGGCGTGGTCAACAATGTCGTTCTGATGGGGATGGGCGAGCCGCTGCACAATCTCGACAATGTGATCAAGGCTCTACAGATTCTTTACGCCGAGGAAGGGTTCAGCTACGGTCCGCGCAAGGTAACCCTGTCCACTTCGGGACTGGTGCCGGAGATGGCGGAGTTGGGCCGGCGTATCCGGGTGAACCTGGCCGTCTCCCTCAATGCCACCACCGACGCGGTGCGCGACGAACTGATGCCGGTCAACCGACGCTACCCCCTCAGGGAGCTGATGTCCGCCTGCCGCGCCTTCCCCCTGCAGCCGCGCCAGCGCATCACCTTCGAGTACATTCTTATTCGCGACGTCAACGATTCGCTCGATGACGCCAAGCGGCTGGTGAAGCTGCTGCACGGGGTGAAGGCGAAGGTCAATCTGATCCCGTACAACGAGCATGAGGGGTCGGCCTTCCGGTCGCCGCTTCCGGAGAGGATCGAGACTTTCCAGACTCATTTGCTTTCCCGCAACATCGTCGCCATCCGCCGGGCCAGCAAGGGGCAGGACATCTCCGCTGCCTGCGGCCAGCTCAAGGGGAGGCTGGAGCGGGAGCAGGGGAGGTTGCCGGCACCGTAACAAACCCGTCCCGGGTCCCGAGTCCAGGGTCCCGGAAAATAACAGGTATTGGACTTTGATCAGGGACCCGAGACCCGGGACCCGAGACTGATTTTCAGGAGGATTGAAATGTCCCAACCCACCATCGGCGTCATCGGCGGCAGCGGTCTGTATGAGATCGAAGGCATGACCGACGTGCAGGAAGTACGGCTCGACACCCCCTTCGGCGAGCCCTCGGATGCCTTCATCACGGGCACCCTGGATGGAGTGAAGATGGTTTTTCTCCCCCGCCATGGCCGCGGTCACCGGATTCTTCCCTCGGAAGCCCCTTACCGGGCCAACGTCTGGGGGATGAAGAAGCTCGGGGTGGAGCGGATCATTTCGGTCTCGGCCGTCGGCAGCATGAAGGAGGAGATCGTACCGGGGCACATCGTCATCCCCGACCAGTTCTTTGATCGAGCCGTCGGCAAGCGGCGCACCACCTTCTTCGGTGATGGGGTCGTCGGTCACGTGCAGTTCGCGGACCCGGTCTGCCCGGACCTCTCCCAGGTACTCTATGACGCCTCCTGCGCGGTGGGGGCGACCACCCACAAGGGTGGGACCTACATCTGCATCGAGGGTCCCCATTTCTCTACCCGCGCCGAATCGCTTATCTACCGCAGCTGGGGTGTTGACGTCATCGGCATGACCAACGTCTCCGAGGCACGTCTGGCGCGGGAAGCAGAGATCTGCTACGGCACCATCGCCCTCGCCACAGACTATGACTGCTGGCACGAGGAACACGAGGCCGTCTCGGTGGAGGCGGTGATCGCCATCGTCCAGCAGAACGTTGCCATCGCCAAGAAGATCATCAAGGCGGCGGTTAAAGAGCTCGGTGCAGCCCGCGGCTGCAAGTGCGGAGAGGCGCTCAAGTACGCGATCATGACCCGCAAGGATCTTATACCGGCTTCGACCCGGCAGAAGCTGGATGTCATCATGGGAAAATACCTGGGTTGAGACCCGAGTCCCTGGTCCAAAGTCCAAAGTCAGGAAGGCGGAGGGCAGAGGACGGATGGGTTTGACCTTCTACCTTCGACCAGGGACCAGGGACTGCATTTTGAAAGGCTGATTTGTCATGAGTATTCTCGTGGTCGGTTCGGTGGCGCTCGATTCGGTGGAGACACCTTTCGGCAGGGCCGAAGAGGTGCTGGGCGGCTCGGGCACCTATTTTTCCACCTCGGCAGGTTATTTTACCGACATCCAGTTGGTGGCGGTGGTCGGTTCGGATTTTCCGGCGGAGCATCTGCAGTTTTTACGCTCGCGCAACATCGACCTGGCCGGATTGCAGAGCGTGCCGGGGAGAACCTTCCGTTGGCAGGGGCGCTACGGCTTCGACCTCAACCAGGCCCAGACTCTCGACACCCAGCTCAACGTGTTCGAAACCTTCCGCCCCGGGTTGCCCGCGGGATATGAAGATGCCGAGTTCGTTTTCCTAGCCAATATCGATCCCGAGCTGCAGCTGGAAGTTCTCAGGCAGGTGAAGAATCCGCAATTGGTGGCCTGCGATACGATGAATTTCTGGATCGAGGGGAAACGCGAGGCGCTGCTCAGAACCCTGCGACATGTCGGCATCCTGCTGATCAACGAGGGGGAGGCGCGGCAACTGGCCGGCGAGGCCAACCTGGTGAAGGCGGCACGGGCA
>DATBML010000311.1:0-4919 GCA_036554885.1 Desulfuromonadales bacterium | reverse complement strand
TATCCCCACGGCGCATAGTAGCCGTACGGGTAGTAGGGATAATAGGGGTAATAAGGCCTCGGGGCTTCACGCACGTAGACGGTGGTGCGCTGCTCGACCGGCGCCGCCGCGGCCGTCTGCCCGGCGACGATGCGCCAGGTACCGTCAGTCTGCCGGCAGGCGGTCCCGTATCCCTGCTCTTCCCTGCCGCCGATGATGATGGTCCGCTGGAATTCGCGGCACGGCCGGCCCTGGCCGTTCTCGTAGGTACGAACCGGAACTACCGTCCCGGAATCGCCGGTATCGGGGTTCACCCAGGTCGATGCCTGGTTGGTGCGGTTGTTTTCCAGAGCGCCCTGGAGGGGGTCCTGGGCAATGGCGGCGGAGGAACCCACCACCGCCCACAGCAGAACGCACCATACGAGGGTTATCCGTTTCATGGTTTCCCTCCCCCGGTTGATTCGTCTCGCCGGTGGTGTCGCCTGGCTTCCGATTTGCGTGGAGAGCGTAACGCCACCGCCAGCCGGTCCGAATGGTTTCGTCGCTTGCTCCCACATTTACATTATAGCAAATGCAGCGACGTGAACCGTAAACCGAGCGAAGGGATCGCAGTGGGTGATGGCTCCGCCGGATCATGTCCCGAAAGGATTCAGGGGTGGCAAGGACCCCTTGGCAATACCTACCATGATGTTGGGTGAATCGGGAAAAGGCCGCCAGGGCGCTCCGGTGTAAAGAACCGCCGCGATAAAAGCCCCGTTGGGAACGTACATTCCGTATTCCCTTTCAACCAGTTCCTTGAGACCGTAGCTGCTCCAGGAGTTGCGCTGCACGGTCTTGTTGAACTGGCGGGCGCTCAGCCATTTGCAGGAGGCGACAAACGCGGCAAACCCTTCACGCAGCAGAAGGTCTCTGGAAGCTGCGATATCCGGCTGCCGCTTCTTCTGCAGCAGGCCCTGGTCGCAAAGGCCGGGAGTCTCCTGAACGATTTTCTGAAAATCCTGAAAGGTCGGATTTTGGGTCATGCGATACACACGCGAACAGGGATGAGCCTTGCTGTTGCAAAAACGATTTTATTCATATTTTTCCTGTTTGCCAGGTTCAGGCTGGCGAAAGTGTTCGTCACGGGTGGCGAGAGCAAGTCATTCCCGCGGCGAGGCGGCAATGAAAATCAGCATCTGTCATCAACACTTTTTGGTCAATGAGAGCGGAAGTGCCGTTGGAAATGTGAAATTTCCAGAGACGTCCTCCTGTGATTTCGCACAGTTGTAAACAATTGAATCATCGTTGAAATTTGTCGCTTGACATCACCAGGAGCCGCGCTAAAGTAAATTCAAACGGTGACGGAAACGACGACGAGGAAAAGCAGAGCGGACGAGTTGATATCGTCAACGACAGGAAGAAATTTCCCTGTCACAAAACGCTCGAAGCTCCGGAACAGCAACATCCTCCGGGAAAGCCCCTCGGCACTTTCGTCATCGTTGTTTTTTTGGGGATCTCCGGACGAAGCAACTCTGACCAAGATTTGCTCCCCAGTCATCATGGCTCTTCCATGAGCTGCCATTCGGCATAGCCATCCTTGCGGCCGCAGACTTTCCGCCCCGTGAGCACCACGCGGGTACGGACAGGGTCGGTCTTCACGGCAACAAATGCCCGCACCATGGCGGCGATGGTCGCTTCCTGAAAGGTGATCGAAGAGCCGTCAGCCAGCTGAACGGTGGTGCGAATATGAAGGTGCCCCTCCGGAATCTCCGCCACAATCTCCGTCACATCCTCATTTCTGAGCACCACAGCAGGCTCTCCCGTCTCCACTCGTTTTAGTTTCGGAACTCTATCCAATAAGATGGTTGGGACACCGATTCTGTTCTCTATCCTTTGTTGCAGGGGCAACCTCTCCGGCCGTAATGAAATTCAGGTGCTTTCGATTACCGAACATTTTTGCATGCTTTCGGCTCTTTTGTAAATCGCGAGGGAGAACGGCAGTGCCCCCTGAACCGCGAACAGCACAGGGCTGAATGATTTGCCAGGGATGGGCCGACCGTCTATATTCTAAAAGTCTTATCAGAAGAAACACGACAGAAAGGAGTCAGCGATGAACCGATGGATGGCGGCGGGGGTTTTGCTGCTGATGGCGGGAGGAGCGGCCCTGGCAACAGAGGGGCCGACGGTGGCGATGGGGCAGGCACTTTTCGAGTCGCCCGCCCTGGGGAGCAACGGCAAGAGCTGCGCGAGCTGCCATCCGGCCGGCAAGGGGCTGGATGAGCTCGGCGCCTTCGACGATCCGATGCTGAAGGAGATGATCAACTTCTGCATCCGCGATGCGCTGGAAGGAAAGATGTTCGCCCTGGAGTCCCAGGAACTCGACTCGATGCTCCTCTACCTGCGCATCCTGTCGCAGAAATAGTCCCCTTCCCCTCAGCAGCCGCAGCCGCAGTTGTGGCAGACGATCTTGTTGCTCCCCTCTGGCTCGATGGTCTCCGGGGCGAAGGCGACGCGGTTGACCCCCCGGCGGATATCTTCGAGCAGGTCACGGTTGGGACTGACTCCGATGATGTGGCCGAGGCAGAGGTTGCCGATGGCGTCCTGAGGGGAGCGAATGCGCACGGTGTTGAGCAGGTCACCGTACCCCTTGATCTCCAGAACCATCTCCTCATCCCTGGCGTGGCGCAACTTTATGCCAAAGGGCACCAACTCCTCGGCTAGATTTCTGAGCATCGCCTCAAGGGCCTTCTCGTCCAGCTCGAAGTTCCAGTCGGCGCGGCTGTGACGGCGGCCGTAGAGCACCACGGTAATCTCTTTTACCTGCATCTCTCTTCCTGCCTTCTATTTTTTTTCCGGAGTCAGTATCTTCACGCCGGGCGGCGGGGCGACGGGTGTGAGCGCGGCCCGTTGAAGAATCAGCGTGTGGCGACCCGGCACCCCCGGCCGCAGATAGGTGATGGTCACGCTGCTGCCGACCTGCCCCCAGAGGTAGCGCGGGACCACCTCGGCAAAATCGCTGCCGGCCAGCGTAAAGTCGTCCACCTGGACGATCAGGTCGCCCGGCAGCAGGCCTGCGGTCTCGGCCGGCGCGCCGGGGACGACGTTCAGCACCACCAGATCCCCTTTCGCGGTCGGCACCACCTGCAGTCCGACGCTGCCATGTCCCTTCTCCGCCGCGCAGAGGTCGGCGGGCGCCGCCAGCAGCAAAAGCCCGGCGAGCACCAGGCCGATGAGAGTGAATCGGGTTGATTTGCTGACCATGGCAGTCCCGTCTAGAGCTGATGGATCCAGGAGGTGTCGCCACATCCCTGCCGCAGCACCTCGATCCGGTCGTCGACCAGGCTGATGACGGTCGAGGGTTCACCCAACAGCATGCCCCCGTCCACCACCATGTCGAGCATGTGGCCCATGGACTCCTCGATCTCCTGGGGGTCCTGGTAGGTCTCCTCGCCGGAGACGTTGGCACTGGTCGTCACCAGGGGATGCCCGAGTTCGCTGACAATGGCGAGGGCGATCGGGTTGTCGGGGATGCGGATGCCGACGGTTTTCTGCCGGGTGGTGAGCAGGTCGGGAACAACCCGGGTCGCCTCCAGCACGAAGGTATAGGGGCCGGGCAGGTGCCGCCGCATGATCTTGAAGGCAAAATTGCTGACCTGGGCGTAGTTGGCCACGTCGGAGAGGTCGGCGCAGATGAAGGAGAACGGCTTGCGGGGGTCGCGCTGTTTAATCTGGTAGATCTTCTTGACCCCCTTCTTGTTGAAGATGTCACAGCCGATGCCGTAGGTGGTATCGGTCGGATACCCGATCACTCCCCCCTGCTTGAGCGCCTCGACGACGCGACTGATGAGGCGGGGTTGCGGGTTCTGCGGATTGATGGACAGTAGCACGCGCACACTCCTTTGGGATGACGATCAGTGAATTACAATGAATACGCCGCGTATCAGGACGGATTCAACTCCAGGAGATCAGGGTGGACAAACCGCCCGTCAACCTGGATCGGTTCCCCGTCGAGAGCGATCGTCCCGTCGCCATGCAGCAATTTTACCATATCCCAGTGGACCGCACTCTGGTTGCCGTTGTCGCACTCATCATAGCAGGCTCCCGGGGTCAGGTGGATGGAGCCGAAAATCTTCTCGTCGAAGAGAATGTTGCGCATCGGGGCAAGAATCCGCGGGTTGACACCGATGGCGAACTCGCCAATGTAGCGGGCGCCCTCGTCGGTGTCCAGGATGCGGTTGAGCGCCTCCGCGTCGCGGGGCGCCGTGGCGCGAACGATCCGGCCGCGCTCGAACTCGAGACGGATATGGTTGAATTCGCGCCCACCGCAGAGGGTCGGGGCGTTGAAGGTGATGAAACCCTCGACGCTCTCGCGGACCGGAGCGGTGAAGACCTCGCCGTCCGGGATATTGTAGCGGCCGTCGCATTTGACTGCCTGCATGCCAGCCAGGGAAAAGCGCAGGTCGGTATCGGAAGCGCAGATGCGTACCTCGTTCGCCCGGTCGAGCAGCGCCTTGAGCCGGTCCTGCTTGCGCGACTCGCCGGCCCAATCGACATTGCAGGCGGCAAAAAAGAACTCCTCGTATTCGGCCAGGCTCATCCGCGCATCCTGGGCGGCACCGTAGGTGGGGAACCTGGTCACCACCCAGCGGGTATTTTTAACCCGCTCCTCAAGGATGGGATGGAGCAGCTTCTGGTAATCGACGATCTTCTGCTGGTCGGCCCGGGCCAGGGTCATGACATTGTCCGGAGCGCCGATGCCAATGGAGACATCCACCTCACGCATGAAACGCAGGCGATGTTCTGGAAAATAGGCGAGTTGCTCGGCGCCGGCCAGGTCGAAGAACTGACGCTGCAGATCGGGGAGATCGAGCTCGACCTCGACGTGTCGGGCGCCGGCCAGCAGGGCCTCGGCATGCACGGAGGTGACCAGCGGCAGGCTCTCGATGCCGGAGGCGCTGATC
>DATBML010000306.1:0-3883 GCA_036554885.1 Desulfuromonadales bacterium | reverse complement strand
CCGGGCGAGTTCCGGCGATCGCAGAACTGGGTCGGCGGCGCACGACCCGGGACGGCGACGTACGTGCCGCCGCCGCCGCACCTCCTCCTGGACTGCCTCGGGCCGCTCGAGAAGATTCTTCACGACGAGCCGGTTCGTATCCCGACGCTCATCAAGGCGGCGCTCGCGCACGTGCAGTTCGAGACCATCCACCCGTTCCTGGACGGCAACGGCCGTCTCGGCCGGCTGCTGATCGCCCTGCTGCTCTGCGAGCAGAAAACGTTGCGGGAGCCGATGCTCTATCTCAGCCTCTATTTCAAGACGCACCGGCAATACTACTACGAACTTCTGAACAACGTCCGGCTGTCCGGAGATTGGGAAGCTTGGCTCGACTTCTTTGCCGATGCGGTCATCGTCACCGCCAACCAGGCGGTGGAGACGGCGCAGCAGTTGCACAATCTTGACGAGGAAAATAGCGCCAGAATCACCGCCCTGGGGCGGGCGGCGCCTTCCACCCTACAAATCCACCGGGCTTTGCTGGAGCACCCCATCGCAACGTCGGGCTGGCTGGCGGAAAAGTCCGGACTCACTCCGGCCACGGTGAACAAATGTCTGTCGCACCTGGAGCGGCTTGGCATCGTTCGCGAGCTGACCGCGCAGAAACGCAACCGGATTTTCAGCTATGCCCGCTATGTGGAAATCATGAACCAGGGGACGGAGCTGCCCCGGAGGGGATAAGAGCAACGGAGGACATTCCGGCCGGAACGGCGAATGGAGAATTAAAAAACATTATTAACGGCAGTGGGATTGTCGATTGGGTCAGGCTTGCAAGATTGCAACTTGTCAGAAAAGTTGAAAATGGTGTCCAAGCAGACAAGATAATTTGTACGCCGGGTGTAGACTTGACACTCCATCAGCGACCATGAACACAATGAAAACGGTGACTGGTCAAAAAACATGAAGTTGCTCGCGTGGTTCCTCGCCGCACTGTTGATCGCCAGCGCCCTGCAAGGCTGCCGCGAGGATGCGGATTCCTTCTTCTCCGGCCGCCCGTCCGGCATGGCCATGGCGCACAACCGCATGCTCGCCGGGACCTTGGCAACGATGGTCGACCTGCTGAGAATCCCGCAGCGCTTCCCCGAGGCGGACGAGTCGCAGCGGGAAATGTGGCGGGGGTCGGTCGTGGCCTGGTGGAATGCGGAAACCGGTCGGTCGCGCATGCTCGCTGCGCTGCCGCACCTGTCGGAGGAGGAACTGCGCTGTGCGGAGGGCTGGCTGACGGTGGAGAGTGGCGAACCGGAAGCAAAGGATGCCGCCGCGCTGGATGCGGTCAAGGCGGCAATAATAGTGGCAAGGAAGCATTGACGGCTCCCCCTTGTCTGGACTTTCAGAAAGGAGATCGTAATGGACACTCAAACTAGCCAGTCACTTGCCCAGCTGATTCGCACCCAACGCATCGCGGCCCTCGCCACTGTCAGCGACGCAGCCCCGCTCGTTTCCATGGTCCAGTACGCGACTTCGACGGATCTCTCCTCCTTTTTCATTCTTATCAGCCGGCTTGCCCTGCACACTCAATCCATCCAGCAAAACAGGCGAGTAGGCCTTATGATCATGGAGCAGGACTCAGGGGAGAAGGATCCGCAAACACTCGCTCGCGTGTCGATCCGTGGAGAGGCGACCGAGATGCCGTCAACGGCCCCTGCTTACGAGAAGACGAAGGCAGCCTATCTGGAGAAGTTTCCCCGGTCGGCCCTCAACTTCAGGCTGGAGGATTTCAACCTCTACTGCATAAAACCTTACAACGCCCGTTATGTGGAGGGATTTGGCAAGATATTCGATCTGACGGCGGAGGAGTTCAGGCGCCTTGCCTAGAGCACGAGTTTCCTCGGAATTCCGGGAGCGGCAAACCTGGCGACTGACCGCAAAGTGCCGAAAGGGTACCCGCTGTTCGCGGGGGGACAAAAAGAGCAGTTAACGTTTGTATCGGGGAGATCGCCAGCAGATGATCGTGTCCTTGAGCCGCCGATACCTCAATCGCCATGCCGTGCCGGCTATCGACCGGGTCGATACCGCCATCTTCGAGCGCACCTGCTCGCAGCACTGTGCGAGCTGTGCATTCTGCAACGACGCCTGTTGCGCGTTCGGGGTCTGCGTCGACCTGGACAACGTGCGTCGCATCGAAGCCTGTGCCGACCGGCTGGAGTGCTACCTCGGGATTCCGCGCGGCCAGTGGTTTACGGGACAATATGTTTCTGACCCCGAATTCCCGGGCGGCAGTCATACCCGCACCCGCGTCGTTGCCGGCGCCTGCGTGTTTCTCAACCGCTCCGGGCGAGGTTGCTTGCTCCACGCCTTCTGCCTGGCGGAAGGGCTGGATCATCACCTCCTCAAGCCGATGCTCAGCTCCCTCTTTCCAGTAACGATCGAGGCGGGCCTGCTGCGCCCGGCGGCCGAGGTGCTCGACGAATCCCTGACCTGCCTGGACGGCGGACTCCCCCTCTATCGGGGGGCGCGGAGGGATCTGCGCTATTACTACGGGGATGCCCTCATCCGGGAGCTGGATCAACTGGATATCCGCAACAAATAAACCACCGGAACGCCTCACCCCTCGACCCAGGCGACCCGGTTGCGGCCTTCGCTCTTGGCTTTGTAAAGTCCCTCATCGGCCCGCTTCAGGACCTCTTCGAAACACTCCATCTCGCCCACGGTGCAGGCGAGCCCCAGGCTCACCGTGACCGGGACCTCGACTCCGCCGATGACGATCGGCTCGGCCTCCACCCGCTCCCGGATTCGCTCGGCGATCGCCCGCGTCCCCTCGAAACCCGTGCCGGGCAGCACGGCGAGGAACTCCTCGCCGCCGTATCGGCCGACGAAATCGTAGCGGCGCAGCGACCGGACAAGGCGGTCGGCGATTTCCTTCAGGATCAGGTCGCCGGCCTGGTGGCCATGGGTATCGTTGTGGCGCTTGAAGTGGTCGACGTCGAGCATGAGCAGCCCGAGCGCCTTCCTCGGGCTGCCGGCTTCGTGCTCGCGTTCCAGCCGGGCAAACTCCTGTTCGGCCCGCAGGAATATCTGGCGGCGGTTGAGCAGAGAAGTCAGGGTGTCGGTCGTCGCCAGAGTGTGCAGGATGTCCTGCGTCGCCTTGAGCTGGTCGGTCCCCCGCCGAACCAGCAGGAAAGCGCAGGCGAAGACGAAGAACAGGACGAGGGCGAGCAGCAGCACCGACATCCCGACGCCGCCGGCGATGTCGCGCCGGTCGACGGTGACGTCGACATACAGCTCGAAGCTGCCGATCACCCGTCCCGCGTCGTCCCGGATCGGGATGTAGGTCTCCACCACATCGACGGCGAACTTGCGCTCTTCAGCGAGGTCGAGAACCTCGTCCTTTTTCTCCAACCGGGAATCGATCTGCCCCGCGAGCGCTCTCTGCAGGCGCCGGTTGTCGGCATCGACGCGGCCGATGAGCAGCGGATCGGTGCTGTAGACGATCCTGCCGTCGGCGGAAAAGATCTTGACCTTGACGATAGCGAAGGGTTTGAGAAATTGCCGAATGCGGCGGTCGAGCGGGGGCAGTTGACCGGCGTCGAGGGCTATGCGGCTCGCGCCGGCGGGTGCCTGGGCCAGCAGACTGTCCCGCTCCAGAACCAGCAGGGCGCTGCCGATCCGGACCGCCTCCAGTTCGGCGCGGGAGATCACGTGCCGGGAGTAGACAGCGTAAATGCCGGCGGCCGCCAGGGAAAGGATGACGACGAGGGAGACCATGGCAATTCTGACGAGCTGGCGCAGGAGGGCGGCAGGGTCCTTGCCCGGCGCCTCCGGGCCGGCGATGTTTCTGGCGGTCATGATCGAACCCTCGGGGGTGAATGGCCCCGGAGCTCTGCCGCTCCGGCCCCCCGACCGTTAG
>DATBML010000413.1:0-6596 GCA_036554885.1 Desulfuromonadales bacterium | reverse complement strand
CGGGTGAGCGGCTGCTGCTGCCGCTGTTGCGCATCGATTTTCCGGAAATCGTCGATCTCAACTTCCCCATCGAGACGATCTTTCACGGCTGCGCCCTGCTTTCGGTGCGGACATCGGCAGGCAGCGGGCGGGACCTGCTGCACTCCTTGTGGCAGAGCCGCTTCTTCCGTTCGTCGCGGCTGCTGGTGCTGGTTGACGAAGGAGTGGACGTTCAGGACCCGGCGCAGGTATACTGGCAGGCGGTGAACCGTGTCGACCCCGAGCGGGATGTGGTCGTCGAGGCGGCGAGGATCGGCATCGACGCTACCAGGGTCCCGCTGGACGGCAGGGTCGTGGGGGATATCGAAACAGAGCTGCGAGTCATTCGGCGGTGGCCCGAGTACGGATTTGAGTAAAGGCGCCCACCTCCATGAAAGGACCCGGTGCATGTTGAGCATTGTCGAATGGCTGGAAGAAATCGAACGTGGAGCGGCCGAACTATATACGGCGGCCGCTTGCAGCTTTACCGCAGACCCGGCGTTCTCGGCGTTTCTGCAGAGGCTGGCCGAGGAGGAGAAGTGGCATCGTCAACTCATCCGCTCCTTGCCGAGGGGCAACGAGGGCGAGGCGATCGATGAAGAACTGATCACCCTTGATGAGGAGACCCGAACCAATATTTCCGAGCTGCTGGCCAAGGGTCTGAAAAAGGTCGTCGCCGGGGAAATGAGCCGGGAGGCAATGCTGGAGATGATTGCCGCCGCCGAATTCTCCGAGTGGAACGACATCTTTCTCTATGCGCTGCACGCCCTGCAGGGGAGCGGCCGGGAATATCAGGCGGCCGTGGCCGAAATCGAGCGCCACAAGGAAGAGATCGCCCGATTCCTGGCCGCCGAACCCGGTGGCGGGCGTTTCCTGGAGACGGTGCAACGACTGCCGACGGTGGCGGGTAAACGCATTCTCATTGTAGAAAAACACCGGGCGCTGGCCAAGCTGTTGCGCAGCATCGTAGCCACCGTCGGCGAGGTCGAACTCGTCGAGAGCGGACCCGAAGGGTTGGTCCGGCTCGAAAACGAGCATTTCGACGTCGTCATCTCCGACATCAACATGCTGGCGATGAACAGTCTCGAGTTCTACGCCAGGGTGATCGGCCTCGACCCGGAGATGAAGGATCGTTTCGTCTTTTTTGCCGGTGTTGCGCTTCAGCAGAGCCTGGATGAGGCTGCTGACGGCGCGCTCACCGTGCTGGCCAAGCCGGCGATGATCAGCCACCTGCGCCGGGCGGTATCCGACATCGCCCACAGAAGTCGGGTTTTTCACTGATAACCAGAGCCGCTTCGCACGGCCTCTGGCACAGTCACGCTACCCATCCTTGCTGCTGGCGAACAATTTCAGTTCCCAGGCATCAGTTGCCGCCTCATGTCGAAGGATGTAGAAGCCGCCGTCATCACCGCGCACCTTGAAGTAACGATGGCCGGGGGCGAGCCAGCAATCAAGGACCTCGAGGACCTCGATCTTGCGTTCGCCAAGGGAAAAGCGGCGCGGCGTCTCCTCTCCCCGGTAGCCGGCGTAGCATTCGACCCGGACGCCGAAGGATTCCTGCCCTGGCTCAGCCACGCCTTTGTCGCTCCCTCTGCTGCTCGTTGCCGATGAGTTTCACCATGTCGCTGAGCTGTTCGGCAATCAGATCGATCAGGTCGTCGACTGCCAGAATGCCGGCCAGCGCACCGCTGATTTCGATCACCGGCGCCCGCCGCACCCCGCGTCCGCGCATACGCTGGATGGCATCCATGACCTCTTCCTCTTCGCTGACCGTCAGCAGTTCGGAGCTCATGGCGTCGCCAACAGAGACAGCCTCGATCGGGACCTGCTCGGCCAACAGCTCGACGACGATGTCCCGGTCGGTCAGGATGCCGGCGGGGACCCGGATGCCCCCCCGCTCCTCGGTGACCACCACGTCCCCGACATGATGTCGGCGCATCAGCTGAGCGGCTTCAAGGATGGCGGCCTCGCGGTCAACGACAACCACCTCGCGATTGCAGATTTCTCCGACCTTCATCAGTATTCCTTCCCGGTCTCTTCGTCGTGCCCCTCACTGCCGGTCAGGGGGACGAAGGCGACACCCAGCACATCTCGTGTGCGGTACTGGCCACTTGCATCCTTTTCGATCAGCAGCAGCTCCTGGTGCATGTACGGCAGTCCGACAGGGATCACCAGGCGACCGCCGGGCCGCAACTGCTCCGTGAGAGGTGCCGGAACGTGACTGGCTGCGGCGGTGACGATGATGCCGTCGAAGGGGGCATGTTCCGGCCATCCCCGGTAGCCGTCCGCCCTGCGAACTTCGATATTGCCGTAGCCAAGGTGGTGCAGACGCCCGGCCGCCTGCACCGCCAGTTCAGGGATAATCTCGAGGCTGTAGACCTGGCGGACCAGTTCGGCAAGAACCGCAGCCTGATAGCCCGAGCCGGTGCCTACTTCGAGGACTACGTCATCCTTTTCGGGATTGAGCAGATCGGTCATCAGGGCGACGATGAACGGCTGCGAAATCGTCTGCCCGTCGCCGATCGGCAGGGCATTGTTGGCAAAGGCGTGCGCCCGGATTTCGGCTGGCACGAACTCATCCCGCGGCACCGTCGCCATTGCCGCCATGATCTCCGGGCGGATGGCGCGGATGCCAGTGTAGCCGGCGGTCAGGGTACATTCGGCTTCGATGGTGCGCAGCATCTCCTGGATTCTGGCCTGCCGGTTGTGGGCTAACAACATGCGCGGTATCTCCCATCGGCAACAGGGTCGTATCTCCTTAACCAGTATCATGCCCGAGCCGAAGGTCAAGCGAAGGGGGTGCCGGCGCATATAGCGGCTTGCGGAAGACGCCGGCCGCCTCCGGCCAGGGGGTAAAGAGGGCTCGTGACGGCCCCAGGTCCTCCTTGCGGCCGATCATCAGCGCCCCGCCCGGTCGCAGCGCTTGCCACAAGCGGCGGGCCGCGAGGAGTCGGCGCTCGCCGCGGTAGTAGGTGAAGGCGAGGTAGCGGCAGAGAATCAGGTCGAGACCGACGGGGAGGGGGTCGGTCATCAGGTTGTGGGCGGCGAAACGGACCTGCCCGGCGATGGCCGCATCGAGGCGCCAAAGGTGGTCCTGGCGGTGGAAATATCGCCGGCGCAGGACCGCCGGTACCTCGCGCAGCGAGCTCACGTCATAGACCGCCGTCCTTGCCCGCTCCAGGCTGGCGGTGTCGATGTCGGTGGCGAGGATTTCCACCGGGCGCAGTGCAAAACATTCCCCCCAGAGGAGCGCCAGGGTATAGGGCTCCTCCCCGCCGCAGCAACCGACGCTCCAGAGGCGAAGCGGATCGGTCGGCGACCTCTCCCGCAGGAGGGTGGGCAGCACCTTCTGGAATAGGCTGTCCCAGAGTTGCCGCTCCCGGAAAAAGCGGCTGACGGTCACCCGCATCCGGTCGGCCAGCCCCGCCGCCTCGGCCGGGTCACACTGCAGCCGGTCCAGATAGCCGGCAAAGCCGTCGAGGCCGAGTTCCCGCAGGCGTGCCTCGACCCGATGCCGGGCGGCCCGCCGCCGGTACTTGCGCCATTCCAGATCAAGGGGCGGACAGGCCGCCTTGAGGAAATTGTCGAAGGTCATCCCGGTCACGCGGCACGTTCGAGGCCAATGAAAACAATTATGTCATCCTTGCGCGAGCAACCCGAGCGTAGCCGCATTATACCAGTTTTCCGCTTGTCCCCGGCGGCAGACGATGCAGCGGAGGGTGAAAGGCCTTGAACGCCCGTAGTCGCCGGTGTAAAGTATCGTCTTTATGGTTCTGGTTGTGCTCGCCGCCTCGAGGAATTCATGACCACCGCTTTTTTCGACAAGACCCGTACCCTGCTGGAGATGATCAAGTTCTCCCACACCGTCTTCGCCTTCCCCTTCGCCCTGATGGGGGCCACCCTGGCATCGCTGGTCAGCGGTGCGCCGCCGGGCATCGGCCAGATTTTCTGGATTTGCGTCGCCATGGTCGGCGCCCGCAGCGCGGCGATGGGGCTCAATCGCATCATCGATGCGAAAATCGATGCTGGAAACCCGCGCACCGCTTCCCGCCACATTCCGGCCGGCAAGGTGTCGCGGGCCGAGGCGTGGCTGTTCGTCGGCGTTTCGACCGCGCTGCTATTGTGGGCGGCCTGGATGCTCAATCCTCTCTGTTTCTTCCTGGCACCGGTCGCTCTCGGCCTGTTTGTCCTCTATGCCTTGTGCAAGCGCTTCACCTCCCTGGCGCATGTGGTCCTCGGCGTCTGCCTGGCGGGAGCGCCGATCGGGGCCTGGATTGCCCTGCGCGGCGATCTCCAGTGGCCGGTGGTGGCGCTGGGACTGGCGGTTCTTTTCTGGGTGGCCGGTTTCGATATCTTCTATGCCCTGCAGGACGTCGATTACGACCTGGAGAAGGGACTTCACTCGATCCCGGCACGGCTTGGCGTTGCCCGGGCCATTCTGGTCGGCAAGGTCTTCCACGGGGTGATGGTGGCGCTGCTGGCTCTGCTGCCCCTCGGCGTGCCTCTGGGCTGGATCTACTATCTGGGGCTTTTCGTGGTCTGTGGACTGATCGCCTACGAGCACCGGCTGGTCAAGCCTGGAGATCTCTCGAAGCTCGACGCAGCTTTCTTCAACATGAACGGATACATCAGCGTCACAATCTTCCTCTTCACGCTGGTCGACGCGCTCCTCTAGAGACGCCCCGCCGGGGCGTCTCTACGACAGGGGGATTGACATGAAACAGATCGTTGTCGCCATCACCGGCGCTTCCGGCTCCATCTACGGCTTGCGCCTCACCGAGGAACTTCTCAAGGCGGAGTGCCGGGTGGTCCTGCTGCTGACCAGGTCGGGGCTCGACGTGTTGCGTTATGAGACGGGACTCGAATGGGAAGGCCCGCCATCGGCATGCAAGCAGCTGATGCGTGACTACTTCGGCGGCAGCAGGCGCCTGGAGCACTACGACGAGAAGGATCTCTTCGCCCCCATCGCCAGCGGTTCCTCTTCCCCCGACGCCATGGTGATCGCTCCCTGTTCGCTGGGGACGGCGGGGCGCATCGCCGCCGGCATGAGCGAGAACCTCGTCGAGCGGGCCGCTGACGTGGTGCTCAAGGAACGGCGCGACCTGATCCTCGTTCCCCGCGAGACGCCGCTCAACCAGATTCATCTGGAGAACCTGCTCACTCTGGCCCGCGCCGGCGCCCACATCCTGCCGGCGATGCCGGCTTTTTACCACCGGCCGAAGACGGTCGAAGCGCTGGTCGACTTCGTTGTCGGCAAAATTCTCGACAGCCTCGGGATCAAGCACAGGCTCTTCCAGCGCTGGGGCGAGGATAAGGGGTAGGCCCTTTTTAACGCGGAGCCGCAAAGAGGGAGAGACGGAGAGAAAAACATACATAAGGGGATGGTATTCGTACGCTTTTCTCTGCTTCTTCGCGCCACAGCGTTGAAGTCTTTCAGGAATATGAAAAATGACCAGATTGTTTGAAAATATCCGTGCCAAAATCGAAAACGGCGCCCGCGTTTCCGACGCCGAGGCGCTGGAGCTCTTCGCCGCCGACGACCTGCTGGCGATCGGCGAGTTGGCCGCCCTGGCCAACCGGCGGCAGAACGACAACAAGGTCTACTTCAACGTCAACCGCCATATCAATTACACCAATCTCTGCGTCAACCGCTGCACCTTCTGCGCCTTCAGCAAGGGTGTTGACGACGAGGGATGCTACACCCTGGCGCTCAACGACATTCTCGAGAAGTGCGCTGAGGCGAGCGCCGCCGGGGCGACGGAGATCCACATGGTCGGGGGGCTGCACCCCGAGCTCCCCTTCGATTTCTACCTGGAGATGCTCGCCGCCATCCGGGCCGACAATCCGCAGTTGCACATCAAGGCCTTCACCGCTGTCGAGATCGACTATTTCGCCCGGATTACCGGCCAGAGCGTCGAGCAGGTAATCGCCGAGCTCAAGGAGGCGGGGCTCGGCTCGATGCCCGGCGGCGGGGCGGAGATACTGGGGGAGCGGGTGCGGGCGCAGATCTGCCCGGAGAAGATCTCCGGCGAACGCTGGCTGGAGGTGACCGAGACGGTCCACCGTGCGGGCCTCAAGACCAACGCCACCATGCTTTTCGGCCATGTCGAGGAGTATGCCGACCGCATCGACCACCTGGCGGAGCTGCGGGCGCTGCAGGATCGTACCGGCGGCTTCCAGGCCTTTATCCCTCTCGCCTTCCAGCCCGACAACACGCGGGTGCCCGGCGCGAAGGGGGTCGGCGGGGTCGATGCCCTCAAGACCCTGGCGGTGAGCCGTCTCTACCTCGACAATTTCCGGCACGTCAAGGCCTACTGGGTGATGCTGGGCCTCAAGATCGCCCAGGTGGCCCTCGCCTTCGGCGTCAACGACCTCGACGGGACGGTGGTCGAGGAGAAGATCGGCCATGACGCCGGCGCCGACTCGCCGCAGGCGCTGGCCAAGGAGCAGATCGTCGGCCTGATCCGCAAGGCGGGCAGGGTGCCGGTGGAGCGCGATACCCTTTACAACGAATTGAAGGTCTTTTAAGGCGGAATCCGCTTCGATCAGATGTTATCCGTGTGAGATGCCGCGGACTC